>OMRS01000161.1 GCA_900313545.1 uncultured Eubacteriales bacterium
ATCCGCGGTTCAAAAACCATGTCCTTCTTCCACAGCTCGCGCAGATGCTCCTCGCCTTCATATACGCCCACCGCCAGGCCCGCCATGAGCGCAGCGCCCAGAGCCGTGGTCTCCCGCACCGCGGGGCGCACCACCGGAATCCCCAGAATATCCGCCTGAAACTGCATCAGGAAGCGGTTGGCACTGGCTCCGCCGTCCACCTGCATGGAGGTCGGGATCATCCCGCTGTCCTCTGCCATCGCCCCGAGCAGATCATAGCTCTGATAGGCAATGGCCTCCAGCGCCGCGCGCACGATGTGCGCACGCCCCGTGCCGCGGGTCATGCCCACCAGGATGCCGCGGCTGTACATGTCCCACCAGGGGGCGCCGAGTCCGGTGAATGCCGGGACCAGATACACCCCGCCGGTATCCTCTATGGAGGTGGCCAGCTGCTCCGTCTCCGACACATTGGCAATGATCTTCATCTCGTCGCGCAGCCACTGGATGGTGGCCCCGCCCATGAACACGCTTCCCTCCAGGGCATAGCTGGTTTTGTGATTCATCCGCCAGGCGGTGGTGGTCAGCAGACCGCTGTGGCTGCGGATCATACGCTGTCCGATGTTCATCAGCATGAAGCAGCCGGTTCCATAGGTGTTCTTGACCATTCCCGGAGCAAAACAGGTCTGTCCGAAAAGCGAGGCATGCTGGTCACCCACGATGGAGGCCACAGGAATGGGGACCCCCAGGATTTCCGGGTCCAGTGTGCCCACAATGCAGCTGCTGTCCACCACCTCCGGCAGGCATGCCCGGGGAATGTCCAGCATGCGCAGCAGCTCATCGTCCCACTCCTGTGTCCGGATATTGTAGAGCATGGTCCTTCCGGCATTGGTGGCATCCGTCACATGGGGATGCCCCGACACCAGCTGCCACACCAGGAAGGAGTCCACCGTGCCAAAGCACAGCTTCCCTGCGGCCGCCTCCTCCTGCACGCCGTAATGGTCCAGAAGCCAGCGCAGCTTGGTTCCGGAAAAATAGGCATCCGGAATCAGGCCTGTCTTCTCAACCACCGGCTCCCGCCAGCCCTCAAAGAGCAGCTTGTCCACCATATCCGCGGTTCTGCGGCACTGCCAGACGATGGCATTGCCCACACAGTTGCCCGTGGAGCGGTTCCACAGCAGAGTGGTTTCACGCTGGTTGGTGATTCCGATGGCGGCAATCTGCCTGGGTTCCACGCCGGACTCCCTCACGGCGGTCTGAAGGGAATGGACCTGGCTTTCCAGAATGCTGTTGGGATCATGCTCCACCCAGCCCGGACGGGGATAGATCTGGGGAAACTCCTCAGCATGGGTGGCCAGGATGTTGCCTTCAAGATCAAAGACAATGGCTCTGGAACTGGTGGTTCCCTGATCCAGGGCAACAAGAACCTTCTTGCTCATCTCTTTTCTTCTCCTCTGTCTGTTTCCGGGCATATCCGCCCTTCCTGACCGGATTATATCACGGCGGATATATCCTTTCCACACTCCCTTCCGCACGGGAGAAAATCTCCCGCCGCATCCGCCCCCCTTCCGGGTTTTCCTGTCCGGGGCAATGCGCCACTCCTTGAATTCCCCATAGGGAATATGATATGCTAATTGCATCAAAATGGGTAGGTTTACGGTCATTTGACGCTTGAGCAAGAGAAAGGATATTTTTTCTGTCATGTGGGAACTGAAAGATGATGACAGGGGTCTGTTTAACGCGGTCCGCCGCTTTTTCGGGTTTTACAGCAATCCTCCGTACATCGCCAATGAACTGCATGTTGCTGATGTCAGAAGCGCCTTCTGGCAGACCAGCATCGTCTCCTGTCTGGAGATCGGAATGATTCTCCGCTACGTGATCAACTGGGTACTCCCTGGAAAAGTAGCCTCTGTCGGCGATTTTTTTCACTACACCAGCGCCTACTGGCAGCTGCTGGCCGCCTCACTGATTCTGCTGGTGTATTCGGTTCTGTACCTGAACAACAAACTCTCCAGCGGGCTGAAAAAGATCAGCTGGCTGGTGATCCTGCTGTACTTTATCCACAGCATGTACTTCGGCTTCATCACGGGACTGCATGATTTCTCCAGGGGAAGAATGATTCTCTGCTTCCTCTCGATGCTGATGAGCGTGACCGTCATCTGTATCTGGCGGCCCTTTACATCCCTCCTCCTGTCAACCTCCTCGTGCCTCCTCTTTGTGTACCTGCTCAACAACCACACTTTCGACAAGGCCGGGAACCCCCTTTATCTCTCCGAGGGCGACGCGATCAACCTCTTCACCTTCATGGTCACCCTGTTCGTTCTGGAAATTGCCGTCTACAATCAGCGTTACAGCGACGCAAAAAAATCCTGGAAGCTGGAGCTGGCCAGCATTACGGATGATCTGACCGGTCTTCCCAATATGCGCAAGTTTAATCAGGCTGCCATAGATTACACGGACCATCTCCTCAAGGAGGGCACGGTCCCCCTGTACCTGGTCCTCGGCATCGACAATTTCAGGACATACAACGACCGTTTCGGATACGACGGCGGCGACGCCCTTCTGACCCGGGTCGGCCGAATGATTCAGTCTTCCTTCCCCGGGGAGCCGGTGGCCAGAGAATCCGGCAGCACGTTCTGCGTGCTGACCACCGCCCAGGACGTTGCCCAGCGTGCAGGTCAGATTCAGGACCAGATCCGCTCCTCCTATCCGACAGAGACCTATCTGACGCTGGGTGTGGGTGCCTACCATGACGCGCAGGCCAGCCGGAATCCCCGCACCTGCGTGGACCGCGCCCACCATGCCCTTGGTATCCTCCGGCAGAAACGGGATGAAAGCACGCTGATCCTTGAGTACAGCGAAAAGATGCACAAGGACTACACCCTCAAGCAGTACGTCCTCAATCATCTGGAGGAGGCGATCCGGGAAGGATACATTCAGGTGTACTATCAGCCGGTAACCTGGTCCTCCGACGGCGCGCTTGCGGGCTGCGAGGCACTGGCCCGCTGGATTGATCCGAATGTGGGCTTCCTCTCCCCCGGGTTGTTCATCCCGACGCTGGAGGAAAGCCGTCAGATTCACAAACTGGACCTGTGCATCTATGAATCCGTCTGCAGGCGGATCCGTGATTGTCTGGACAATGGCTTGCCCGTTCTGCCCACCTCCATGAATTTCTCCCGCCTTGATTTTGAGCTCATGGACGCGGTGGGGGAACTGGAAAACCTGGTGGCGAAGTATCAGATTCCCAGAGAATACCTTCACGTGGAGATCACGGAAAGCGCCGTTACGGAGGATGTGGCAGGACTCAAAAAGGACATGCAGCGCCTGCATGATCTGGGATATGTGATCTGGCTGGATGACTTCGGTTCAGGATATTCCTCCATGAACGTCCTGAAGGACTTCGAGTTTGATCTGCTCAAGATCGACATGGAGTTCCTGAAGAACTTCTCCGGCAACCAGAATTCCCGCAAAATCATCTCCCGGATTATCGATCTTGCGGATGATCTGGGCATGCTGACCCTCTCCGAAGGCGTGGAAACCCAGGAAGCGGTGGATTTCCTTCGTGAAGCGGGATGCGGAAGAATGCAGGGCTATCTCTTTGGCAAGCCCATGCCCTATGAAGAGCTGCTCTCCAAAATCACCGAAGGTTCCCTTACCCTGGCGCCGGACAGCCTGACCCGGACCCAGGAAAGCAGAGACCTGCGCAAAAACACTGCCGCCGCTGCGGCAGAGCGCTAAGCGCATGACTCCCTCA
>OMRS01000274.1 GCA_900313545.1 uncultured Eubacteriales bacterium
ACATTTCCCTGTCTGAGGATACGGGCATTACGCCGCCTGCTCTTCGGTCGCATCTTCCCCTTCAGCCGGAGCTTCTTCCTTGGGCTGGGCCTCAAAGACGGCCTTTTCTCCGTCCCACTGCAGCTCGACAAAGTCCGATTTGTAGGTTCTGTCCAGCATATCGGAGACGGTATAGCGAATCCTGTACTTTCCTTCCGGGAGAACCATCTCTTCAACGCTGAAGTCCTGATCAATCACGATCGCATCGCAATAGCGCATGTCGCCGGTCGATTCCAGATAATCGCTGTAGACCGGTTTGCAGATGACGAGCCTGGTGCCGAGCAGATCTCCCATGGCCCAGGTGTTGCGGTCAGCAAGACCCGTGGAGGAATCATAGCCGTCCCATACGCCCGTCGGCGTGTACTTGATCACATGCTCAACCGGTTCTGCATTGGGATCCACCGGCTGGCTGTAGTCCAGATTTTCAGGATATTCCGCGAGAATCCGCAGCTTCTTGATCTCGTCCGTCAGATCAGGAACCTTGACGGTGGCCTGCAGCAACACCGTGTTCCCCTTGACTTCCTTGCTGGTCACGCTCAGCAGTTCATTCTGAGTAGAGATCCACTTTCCGTCAAAGTCCGCTTCAAAGGACATCTTGCCACCATCTTCAGCGATCCACTTCACGTCCTCGCTCTCGCCCAGTTCATACCAGACCTGAAGCGCCTCATCATAGCGCTGCAGCTCATAGCGGATAAAGGCGCCGCTCTGGATGCCGGAGTTGATATGGATGACATAATGGCTCTGGTCCTCGGAGACCTCGGTATCATACTTGACCGTGTAGAGCTCCGGTCTGAGCTGCGGCACTTCTCCGACAATGTCCGTGGCCCATTCCGGGGCATCCCACTTCAGGCTGACCGCATCCAGGAAGGCCATCTGCCAGGGATTCTTGCAGGTTCTGGCCAGACGGTCCAGATCCCTCGTTCCGCCATTGTATTCCATGTAGACGGACATGCCGTGAGCATAGGGATGATAGGAACCGCGGATGTTGTGAATCACCGCTTCATCCACCGCATTTTCCAGCTTCAGCACGGCTTCCTTGGAGATGCCGCCCTTCATGCCGCGACGGGCCAGGTCATAGATGTCCCACATGGTGCGTTCCATGTAGCGGTCCACGCCGCTGACCGCATACAGATACTGTCCGAAGGCAACCGGGTCCTTCACCAGAGCAACGACTTCCTTCATATAGGCTTCAAACGCTTCCGCCACTGCATCAACCTTGCTCAGATCGATCAGGGAGAAGGTCAGGCCGTTCAGAGAGCTGCCGCCGCCCTCTTCGGCGTACATCACCTGAGTGGCGTTGCAGATGTTCTTTCCGAGACGGACAGGTCCGCAGTCGGGTTCATCATACAGATTCTGCAGGAATTCCTCATAATTGGTTCCCATGCCGGGCACGACCTCTTCCGATGCCAGCAGGTAATCCGCATAGGGCTTGACCGCCTGCGCGGTCTCCAGGCTTGCCATCAGGCAGGTGTCGGTCATGAAAATGTCAAAGTGAACGCCTCCGGCCTTGAGCGCGCGCTCCAGGCCTTCCAGGCTCATGACCGCATTGTCATGCAGTTCATCCATAATCAGGCCCCTGGCGCTTCCGCAGCCGTGGTCCCACACGATCAGGATGTTCTTTTCCGCCGGATAGTTTTCCGCGCTCCACTGGATAAAGTCGGAAAGCGTGGAATACTTGGCCATGCTGGCGTTCTCCAGCTCCTTCTCCAGTTTGAATCCCTCGCCGCTGTAGCTCCAGCGCTGAAGTTTGTCCGTGGACAGCTCCAGTTTCATTTCCTCACTGCCGGTGGGATTCCATTGCTTCGTGCCGCCGGTCTGGAACACGAAATTGACCTGGCTGTCCGGAACCGTCTTGGAGATCATGGTCAGGTTCGTGGTGGCCATTCCGCCAGCGGACTCCAGATCCGTTCCGCACAGATACAGCATGACGGTCCACTGGGCTTTCTCCCTGGGGCCCTCCTGTATCGGTGCCGCCTCGGCCGTCGTCGCGGCCTCCTCAGCCGGGGCTGCTTCTGCAGGCTGCTCAGCGCTTTCCGCAGATGCAAAAAGCATCATGCCGCTCAGCAGGCACAGAACCAGAGCAAAGCAGAACCATTTCGATACTCTGTTCATCATACATACTCCTTTCGTGATCATATCCGCAATCACGGGATCCCCGCCCACGTTCTGAAGGAAACCCCGCCACTGGTTTATTTTATCGGATATGATGATGAAACACAAGCAATTTTCCTGTTCCCTCAGGGGGATTTCACGAATCTTAGATACCTCAATAGTTTTTATGTCATTTAAATAGTTCGGTGTATCCATCGCCATATTGCTTCGAAA
>OMRS01000275.1 GCA_900313545.1 uncultured Eubacteriales bacterium
AAACTCAAAAAAGGGCTTGACAAGCCAATTAAATTGCGTAAAATAAAATTTGAAAAAATCAATTCAGGAGGAATCAGACAATGTCATTCTACGATTACAGCGTTGTGGCTGCCGACGGCAGCGAAAAGTCCATGAAGGATTTCGAAGGTAAAGTGGTGATGGTGGTCAACACGGCCACCGGCTGCGGATTTACGCCGCATTACAAGGATATCGAGGCCATTTACGAAAAATACCACGACCAGGGCTTTGAGGTCCTGGATATCCCCTGCAACCAGTTTGCCGGCCAGACCCCCGGCACGGATGAGGAAATCCACGAATTCTGCCAGCTTCACTACAACACGAAATTTCCCCAGATGAAGAAGACGGATGTGAACGGGGAGACCGCAATCCCCCTGTACGGTTTTCTGAAGAGCCAGAAGGGCTTTGAAGGCTTCGGCAGGGGGCCCAAGGCGCTGATGATGGCGGCCATGCTCAAAACCATCGACAAGGATTACAAGAACAACCCGGAGATCAAATGGAACTTTACGAAATTCATCGTTGACCGCTCCGGAAATGTGGTGGCGCGGTTTGAACCCACCATGTCCATGAAAGATGTGGAGGCCTGCATCGCCGGCCTGATGTAAGGAAAAGGGGATGGACGGATGGAAGACAGGACAGGGCAAAATGACGAGCTGAGGATTGAAAACCAGCTTTGCTTTCCTCTGTATGCGTGCGCCCGCAGGGTGACGGGACAGTATGCCGAGATCCTCAAACCTCTGAATCTGACCTATACGCAGTACATCGTCATGCTCGTCCTGTGGGAAAGGGGTCAGGTCTCCGTGGGAGAACTGGGAAAGACGCTGTATCTGGACAGCGGGACGCTGACGCCGCTTCTGCACAAGCTTGAAAAAGCGGGGTATGTCGTGCGCCGGCGCTCCAGTGAGGATGAGCGGGTTGTCCGGATCACCCTGACAAGGGAAGGCGCGGCGCTCAGGGAGAAGGCGGAAGGAATCCCTCAGAGGATCGGCTCCTGCATCCGGATCTCCGGGGAGGAGGCGCGGACCCTGTATACGCTTCTGTACAGGATACTGGAAGGACTCGACTCTTCCGGGAAAAACGGGTAAGCGGTCCGGGCCCCTTTCGCAGACCCCTTAAGGCGGGTGCACACTGCAAAGGGGCCCAGGGGCACCCTCATTTTCCTGAACGTGAGGCGTCAAGAGGACGCAGGGACCCGAAAACATACCTGACCAGGGAGGCCACCGTCGGATCGCTGACCGGGGAGAAGGTAAACTGCAGGAAACGGGCATCATCGCTGACCATGCAGCAGGTAGCAATCCCGGAGGCGGAATCTGCAAAGACCAGGGCATTGAGCCCGTTGTAGACGCCGTAGCCTGCGCTGATCGAGGCATAGTTCTCCCTCAGAAAAGCCTCCAGATCCTCCAGGGTCCGAAGGTCCCCCAGCGGGCTGAGCTTGATGACCAGAATATGGTCATCGTTATCATCGATGATGAACCGGTCCAGCACGCCCTCCTCCTGATCCTCCGGGGAAATCTGCACGCGGGTCATGAGATCCGGGATGTCGATCTGCAGGCCCAGTGCGTCATAGATGAAGGTCCGGAAGGTCAGCCCGTCGGCCTGCGCCTCCGCACGGAGGGAATCCCAGCTGACGGCGGTCACCGGTGTCTCGCACAGGGCGGCGGGGACGGTGAGCAGGCACAGGGCAAGCAGACAATACAGCAGCATTCTTTTCATCGAAGAGACCTCCTCTTTGTGAACCGGGCGGCGGTCTCCGGAGAGGCTCCGGACATTCGCCAGACGATGCGTTCATTCTGCCGCTTTCCGGAAAAACGCCATGGAACCCTGAAGACGAGGGCTTTCCGGGAAGCGGTCCATGTGCATCATATCACACCCGGCGAATCTGGTGGACAGAAAATTTGACGGGAACCGGGAGGCCGCCCGAAACAGACGGGAAGGTCCCGGGAAAGGCCGGAGCCGGAGGGATCCCCCCTGTGGCCGGAAGGGCTGCGTTTCAGGAAGAGCGGCACGGGAGGAGGACTCCGGAGCTGTCCGGAATTCTGAGTTTGGAGGAAAACATGAACCCACTGTTGGAATTATATGTGACATTTGTCAAGCTGGGCTGTGTCACCTTCGGCGGCGGATATGCCATGCTTCCGATTCTGGAACGGGAACTGGTGGAGAAACGCCATTGGACCACCATGGATGACCTGAGGGACTACTTTTCCATCGGCCAGTGCACGCCGGGGGTCATTGCGCTCAATGTGTCCACCTTTATCGGCGAGAAGCGCGGCGGCGTCAGGGGGGCGGTTGCGGCCACGCTGGGCTTCCTCACAGGTCCGGTGACGATTATTCTTCTGATCGCCATGTTCCTGCAGAATTTTGCCTCGATGCCCCTGGTGCAGCACGCCTTTGCGGGCATCCGGGTCTGCGTCTGCGTCCTGATCGTCCAGGCCGTGCTCCGCCTGTGGAAAAAATCGGTGGTGGACCCCTTTGCGCTTGGACTGTACCTCGCGGTGTTCGCGCTGAACGCGTTCTCCGGTCTGCTGGGGTTCCGCATCCCCGCAACGGTCCTGGTCATCCTGTCCGGGATATCCGGGATTGTGGCGGCCAGGCTGAAAAACCGCGCCGCGGGAAAGGAGGGTGAACAGGGATGAACCTTCTGCAGCTGATGGCTGAGTTTATCAAGACGGGCCTGTTCTCCGTGGGCGGGGGCCTTGCCACGCTGCCTTTCCTGTATGAAATGA
>OMRS01000276.1 GCA_900313545.1 uncultured Eubacteriales bacterium
CAGGCTATCGCGAAGCGATTTCGTTCAAAAGCGGTCAGAAGCGACCGGACAGACCTTTAATATGAAAAACAGGCGCCTCCCTTCCAGCGGTGGATGGGGGGCGCCTGTCTGCGTGCAGGAAAGAAATCAGGTCCACAGGCCGGGATCGGTTCCGGACAGCCTTGCCAGGGCTTCCACCAGAAAGTAGTCGCCGTAGGTGATGTTGGTGTGGAACCCCGCTGCATCATCGTGATAGCTGGCAGTGCAGTGGGTCAGAAGGCCGCAGATCCGGTCGGACCAGTCACAGCAGTGACGGAGCAGGCCGTCGACCAGCCGAAGAGCGGCCTCGCGGTATCCCTCGCCGGGGACCGCCGTTTCCAGCTCCAGCAGGCCGCAGGCCGCGATAGCCCCCGCGATGTTGTCAAGGCGCTCCGGCTTTTCGGGCTGGCGGAAATCGCAGTTGGTCAGTCCGTCCGGACGGATATTGGAGATGACGTATCCCGCGATTTTCCGGGCGGCTTTCAGATAACGGGGGTCCCTGGTGTTCCGGTGGCACAGGGCAAAGCCGTACAGTCCCCAGGCCTGGCCGCGGCTCCAGCTGCTGCCGGGACCATAGCCCTGGCCGGGATGTTCCCGGAGCGCCTCGCCGGTGACGGGGTCAAACTCGATGATGTGGCTGACCGACCCGTCATCCCGGATAAACTCCCTCAGGGTGGTGTCGGCGTGGATGCGGGCCACGGCGGAAAAACGGGGGTCCCCGGTCAGGCGGGTGGCGACAAAGAGCAGGGACAGGTTCATCATGCAGTCGATGATGGCAAAGCCGACATGCTCAGGCTCGTTCCAGGCGCGGATGAAGCCTGCGGGATTGAACCGCCCCATCAGGAGGCTGGCCGCGTGAAGGGTGTCCAGCCGCGCCTGGACATCCCCGTCCATCCGGTAGTGGGCGCCGCAGGAAAGCAGGTACATGAAACCGACATCGTGGTTGAGATAGCGGAAGGTGCGAAGCTCCCGGGTCAGAAGCTCTTCGGCACGCAGCGCCTCTTCGTGGAAAACAGGATCGTGGCTGGCCGCATACAGCTGCCACATGAGTCCCGGCCAGAAGCCGCCGGTCCACCAGCTGTTTCCGTCAAAGGGCGAGGTGGTCCATCCGGAAGCGTCACTGCCGTAGGGAAGGATGTTCCGGTCTGCCGCGCTGTGAAGATGCTTTCGGTATTTGTCGCATGCACGCTGAAGGATGTTAATGTAATCTGTGTCCAATCTGGATGACCTCCTCCGGGGGACAGTCGGGGCAAAGGGAATCAGGAGTGCCCAGCACAGCACAGCTCAGGAGAGATTCTCCGGCGGGCAGGCTGGCGGTGAGCGTGGGCAGGACCGTACGGGGATACATCAGGCTGGTGTTGGGCTCAGGGATGACCACCCGGGCACCGGTATACCCGGCAAGGGCAAAGATGGCGCTGCTGCCCATCGGGCCCCAGGCAAGGGCGGCATCCGGCCTTACCTGGGTCTGGGTGGCGAGACGGTCACAGGGACGTCCAAGGGCACGGTCCCGGCAAACGGAAAAGGCGCCTTCGGCCAGCTCCAGGGGCTCGCTGCTGCGGATGCGGTGGATGCGCACATGCCAGTTGCCCGCGGGAAGGATGCGGGTGTCCACCTCAACCCCGGTCATGGGCGACCACACGCACCTGACCTCGTTTTCGGTCAGGGAAAAGCTTTCACAGCCGCTGCGCACGTGCCACAGGTCGCGGCCGGGGCGGCGCAGGGCCAGCATGGAATCATAAGCTCCCTTTTCCAGGGTGGAGGATTCCTTGGTGACGGAAAAACCGAAGTGGGTGGAATAGGCGAACTTCTCGTATTTTTCGTCTTCGTGCATATGTTCCCAGCCGTGGTTGCCGGCGGTATAGGCGATGACCTGCCGGTTTTCGGGATCCCGCGTGAGAAGCAGGCGCACTTGCGGATCAAGAAAGCGCAGGGGACAGGATACGGAATCCTCCGGGGACTGCCAGAAGGGATGTTCCTCAGGCAGTGCCAGGGCGAGGAAGGTTTTGAGCGCCCAGTAAGGGGAGCCGGGGGCATTGTATCCTTCAGCGGCGCAGAGGTTGGGATAGCCGTAGCCGATGGTCAGGATGCCGTCACGGTCGAAGATGGGAAGCCTGACCCAGCTGCGCAGGTTGGACAGCCAGAGCCCGCGGATCTGTCCCCAGGACAGCTGCGGAGAATCCCCTCCGGCAAATGCGAGGGCGGAGAAGAAGGAGCCCTGGGCAAAGCGGTAGGTCAGGCTTCGGCCGTAGGGGAGGCCGCGCCCTTCCCGGTCAAACCAGCAGGCGAAGCGCGGAGCGATTTCTCTGGCCCGGGACAGGAAGCGCGCGCAGCGTTCCGGGTCCTGTTCCCGCATGACGGCGGAGTAGACCAGGGAATAGTAGTGGAAGGCCCAGAGAGTGTAGTAGTCGCGTTTGGTTTCATAGTCGAAATACCAGCCATCGCCCACATAGTGGGCCTCCATCATGTCCAGGTCCTCCCGCAGGCGCGCCTCATCCACGGGACGGCCTACGCGCAGAAAGCCGGTGTTGACCAGAATCCGGAAGAACCGCCAGTTGTTGGCAGGCATGTCATGGAGGTTGATCTGGTTGAGCCAGGCGATCAGGCGGTCCTGCTGCCGGGGGGACAGCTCCCCGTAAAAGCGCTCGGGGATCAGGCACAGGGCCATCCCCATGACCGCCATTTCCACCATGCGCTGGTCATAGCGGCCGATATCTCCCCAGTACTCAGGATTCTCCGGATCCGTTCCGGAAATGATGCCCTCTTTCCAGAGGGCCCAGAAAGGCTCTGCTTCGGGGCAGCGCCCGGCCATCAGGGGAACCAGTGCCCACAGGGCCCTGGAGAAGCCCTCCATGCCGGCGATGTCCTCGCTGTACACGGCCCCCGTGTCCCCCAGCAGCAGCCGGGACCGCCCGGGAGAAAGGCAGGGAACCAGGGGCTCAAGGAGGGATACGGCGGCCCGTACCAGATCGCTGCGGGTCCGCAGGGGATTGGATGAAATGGGATTCACGGACAGTTCCTCCTGAATTCAAAGCTCAGATCGAGAGAGGCCGCCTCCGGAGCCGTCAGGCAGACCCGCCACAGGCTGCCGGGAAAGCTCTGCTGCATGCGCGCATCGGTGACGGGACGCTCCTCCACGCGAAGGGACAGGGATGGGGAAAAGCGCAGACATGCGGAGCCGAAGGTGAGTACACCGTCCTGCAGGACCGGGCGCTCCCTCAGGAGAAACACCTCGGTGACGCCGGCGGGGCGCATGAGACGGAAGCGGTCGCGCAGGGTGAGTCCCTCAGGGGTGAGAAAGAGGGAACGCTCAAGGGAGGTGAGGCCGCACTCCGGAGGATATGCGCAGGTCAGGTCAAGGACCATGCCCTCCGGTGTACAGCGGACGTTACGCGCAGCGTATTGCCTTCCGGCTGCCTGTTCCGTCCCTCCGATCAAGGGCACGTTGTGCCAGCCGGAACGGGTGTTCCAGAGGGTATATCGCCGGGAAGAGAAGGTGAGGGCTGTGTAGGTCATGTTGCCTGCATCCACCACCACGGGCTTCCTGTCCAGCATCAGGATCAGGCTGCCTACGTCATTGTGGTTGTGGTTTTCTCCGTTGTGTCCGCCTTTGGCGGCAAGGGTCCAGTCACCCTGAGAGAGGATGCGAAGCTGCAGGCTCTCAATGTAATCGCTGTTCCTGGGCACAGGCGGCGGGCAGGGGACAGAAGGAGAAAAGAGACTGGACAGCAGCCGTGTGAAATGGGGAACATCGTCGATCTGCCGCAAGGGGCTTGCCCGGTGGGCACGCCCCAGGACGGCGAGATCCGGGTCATGGAGTTTTTTGGCGCAAAGCTCAAGCCGCTCCCCGGAAAGGGACACCCGAGCGTCGCAGTCTGCAAAATTCACGAACCAGCCGTCTCCCAGATGGGTCCTGAGGGGGAAACGGAGCAGATTCCGGATCTTGGGCAGGTGCCACAGGGAGACGCTGCCGGCGGTGAGGCGTTCCAGCATTTCGAGGTAATCCGCCAGTGCGCCGCCGGCCATGTTCCAGTAGCCGGTCCCCTCGTCAAGGCCGCCGTCCTCCGGAATGACCTCCAGCCAGCGGTCCATGATTTCCGCGCTGCGGATGATGAAGTCGGCAAGGCGATGGGCAGAAGAAAGCTCTGCTCCCGCGCAAAGAAGCAGGTTGGAGAGAATCCAGGGGGTCCAGTTGCACAGGTCGCTGCGAAGAACCCCCATCCACCAGAAATCATTCCGGGTCTCAAAGGGAACAATCAGACGCTCCCGGATTTCCGAGCGGACCCTCTCCCGGAGGATGGGCGTGACCGCATCCAGAGCTTCCCCCAGCAGGTGGCAGGAAAGACAGAGGATCATGCCGGTCTGGGCGGAGAACAGGTCGATGTAGGCGTCCTTTTCCCGGGGAAGGGGAAAGCGTTCCGGAGGCGGGGCGCCGGGCACGGGATTGACATTGTGGGCGGAGATCACCCAGGAGGTTTCTTCGCAGATGCACCAGAGGCCGTCCACGACATCGTCAAGAAGGGAAGCATCGCCCTCGCACACCGCCAGGACGGAGAGGATCAGCCGCCGGCGGCGCGCAAAGTAGGGCGTTTCATCCGCCTGGCGGGAGCCGGTGCGGACAAAGGCCAGAAATCCGGTGGCGGAGCGCGACGGCCAGGGGGTGGAGCGAAGGGGCTCAAGGCGGGAGCAAAGCTCCTCGTGCCATGGAAGCAGCGCCTTTTGCCAGGTGCGGGTCTGCGTCCCCGGGGGCAGGTCCATGGGGAAGGTGCCTGGGACAAGCAGCGCGGCCAGGTCCAGGCCGCGAAGGGAGTCGTGCAGCATTTGGTCCTTTCTCAGCCCTTGAGGCCGCTGGTGGCGATGCCCTCAATGAAGTACTTCTGCAGGGCCAGGAACACGATGGAGACCGGCAGCAGCGAGCAGAGGGAGGCGGCCATGATCAGGTGGTAGTCGCTGGAGTTCTCCTGAATGAAACGGCGAAGGCCCACCTGAATGGTCTTGTTGACATCCCGGGTCAGGTAGATCATGGGGCCCATGTAGTCATTCCAGGTGCCTACGAAGGTGAAGATGACCAGGGTGGCGATGGCGGCTTTGGACAGGGGCAGCATGATGCGCGCCCAGATGCCGTATTCGCTCAGGCCATCCAGCCCGGCAGCCTCGCACAGCTCGGTGGGGATCCCCCGGTAGAACTGGCGCATGAGAAAAACACCAAAGGCGGAGAAGGCCTGAAGCACGACCATGGCCCAGAGGGTGTCGTACAGGCCCATGGAACGCA
>OMRS01000352.1 GCA_900313545.1 uncultured Eubacteriales bacterium
AAGTTCTTGCAGCCCTGCGTGAGAATCCCCGCATGACAAAACCCCTGCTGGTCTCCAAGCTGAACCGGAGCAAAACCACCATCGACAATTCAATCCGTGCCCTGAGGGAGAAAGGCCTGCTTGTTCGGATCGGATCCAACAAAACCGGCCACTGGGAAGTGATCGATCCCCAATAACATATTGCAGCAGGATGAAGGGACGATGAACGTTCCTTCATCCCTGTTCTTTCTTCCGATCACCGGCAGGAAGACCTGAAGATGCTCAAGGAGTCTGGCCAACACCCCTTCGGATTTGGTCAAGACCTGATCATCATCGGGTCTTCCTGCTTTTCCTGTGGACCCATATCGGTCACGATCATGAAAAAGGACATCCGTGCCACTGGAGATTTCAAACCTGCCTGCCGGTTTGAGAATTGCCGAAGCAGATCGAAAAACGGGCCATCAGGCGTCTCAAAAAGCATCTGCACAACAATAACGGTAAACCGCCATCCTGCATCATGCAAGTCCCCTCCGGCACTTTCCCGCATAAAGCAGGAAAGCGCCGGAGGGGGCCTGGCAGAGGATGTGCTTTATTGATGTCCCTCTGTTCCCTCCAGCTGAAGCTCCGCAGCGTGAGGTTTCATCCCTTCAATGCAGATTTCTGCGACTTCCCGGACCTCCAAGCCAAGCATCTCACATCCCTGACGGATCAGTTCACGGTCACATTTGGCTGCAAAACGCTTGTCCTTGTATTTCTTCATGAAGCTCTTCACTTCCAGGTCCTGGATTCCGTTGGGCCGCATGCGCGCGCAGGCCTGAATGATGCCCGTCAGCTCATCCACGGCAAACAGGGATTTTTCCATGTTGCTTTTCGGTTCCACATCTGTGCAGATGCCATATCCATGACTCATGATTGCACGGACATCCTCCTCTGAGACCCCTGCCTCAAGCAGCGGCTTTTCCGTATGGCGCAAATGTTCCTCCGGATATTTCTCATAATCATAGTCATGCAGCAGCCCGACTGCCTGCCAGTGCTCCACGTCTTCGCCAAAGTGCGCCGCCATGGCGCCCATGGCATAACTGACATTAAGTGCATGCAGGAGCAGATGCTCCTGCGTGACCATGGTCGCATTGATTTCCTTCGCCCGTTCAAGTGTCAGATTCATTCTCGTCTTTACTCCTTTCCGTATCCTCTGTGTTTCTGCAGAGTATACTTCAGGACAGTGCCGGATGAAAAGCACAAACCCGTTCCCGACCGTAAGAAAAAGCCTTCAGCGTGACAGCTGAAGGCTTTTTCTGGTTCATGCGCGAATCGGTCTGAGATCATTAATTCCGTCGGGCTGGTCCAGTTCCACTCCATAGACCTTCTTCACCCTCTCGGCCAACAACCGGCTTCTGTATATCTTTCCATTTTCCACTTTAGATATTTCATTCAGGCTGACACCCAGCTCCTCCGCAAGCTGCTTCTGCGTCAGCCCCTTCATCCTCCGCAGCATGCGCAGGGTGACCTTTGTGGGCATTTCCATGACCTCCCCTCATCGACGAGTATCTATTCCTCCCGGATTCCATCCGGTCAATCCCGCTTCAATTGTATATCGTCATTCTGCACAACCATACAATTTGAATTTGTCCTACAAAAGGATAGATTTTTTCTTTAATTTCATGCATAAATTCTAGCACGCCCATAAATTTCCTGTAAACCCCTTTGTTGAAATTACCCATGAATTTTGTGAAATTTGTCAATATTGATGATTTTTCTTCGTTCACTCTGTACGTCGGTTTCACAGCATCCGCCAGTTAGTCCGTTTTTTGGCGGACGGTTCCTCCATTCCCTTCTCTTTTTTTCTGGACAAGGACGCAAAAAAACGGCAGAACCCGTTTCAGGCTTCTGCCGCGTTTTGAAGAGGGTGGGCAAAGGAGTTCATCAGAATGTTGAAAGCCCTGACAGGGGCAGGGATCATAGGGATACGGTGTCCGATGCAGACCGCAGATGGCCCAAAGGATACATCCGCAGTCAGGAGAATATCAGCGTACACTTCGGCACAGGTTCTCTGCAGAGTCACGAAGCGCAGCGGCAGACAGGTCCCGGCAGTCCTGCATCCTGTCGCCGGCAAACCAGACACGCACGGGATTACAGAAGCCGGGCTTCATGTTCGTCTTTTCCGCCCGATTCCCCCGGGAGTCCCCGGGCTGCGGCACACCCGCAGCCAAGCAGTGCAAAATACGTGGTCGTCAGTACCGGCTGCATCACATTGATGGCCATCACAATCAGGTATCCCGCCATTGCCAGCAGTGCACAGATGCATGCCGGGTTCTCCTTTTTGCCGGACAGGAGGACCCGGATGGACATCACATAGACCCCGACATAGGCGGCAAGCCCCAGCACACCCGTGGTCAGCAGCATCTGCAGAAAGTGGCAGTGGGCATCATTGTACACCACCCTGCCTCCCAGCCTCCCGGCGGTATTCTCAGTATAGGCGTTCGTCAGTCTGCGGGTCAGTTCCAGGCCCTGACCCGCCAGCTTGTTTGCAGGCGGGAAATCCCGGTAGGCCTGAAGCACCCGTATCCAGATGAATCCCCTTCGGCTGCCAAAGCTGTCATCAAAACGGAATGCATCCAGCCTGGCTTCATCCGGAAGAAAAGCGGCAAGCCCCATCACCGCTGCGATTGCCAGTATCAGGCACAGCGATCCGACCCCCAGCACCAGCGCGCGCCGTCGGCCATCCGGCCAGGTCTTTCTGCTCCCGGCATATACGGCCAGCCCCGACAGCAGCAGTGCGCCCGCAACTCCGGCAGGGCTTTCCGCCAGCAGGCCAAAAATCCCTGAAAAACGAACTGGATACGGGGAAAACGTCATCTGCATCCACCAGGTCAGGGGAAAGCAGATCCACGAAAAACTCCACAGTCCAAGAATCCGTCTTCCCTCCTCCGGCGTGCGGGAAAGGGACAGGCCCGCAGCGAAGAGGATCTGAAGCCCCAACACCACGCTGTCCGTCCGTGAGGCGCAGGCGCCCAGGCAGATCACCACCGCCGCAAGCGACCCCAGGATGCGCTGGCTCCTGTGCTTCCCCCTCAGGGAAAAGCCCGCTGCCACACCCAGCACGGTCAGCAGATAGGCACCATAGATATCGTAGTTACCGATGGTCGACAGGAAGACCACTTCCTGTCCGCTCTGAATTTCCCGGTAAAACCCGAGCGGATCCAGTCCCATGCCGTTGAGGATTCCCAGAGATGCAACCAGCACCCCGGAAAACACCGCTGTCCCGCAGCAGATTCCTGCACATTCCGGGACCAAAAGCAGTCCCATTCCGGTCAGGATGGATGCACCCATCACCCACAGGCCTCCCTGTCTGCCCTCTGAACCGGTCAGCACCGCCGGTTCAAACCCCGCCATGGCACAGGCCAGAACGCAGCAGACCAGCAACGCCCCCAGCATTCCAAGTTCCCTCCGGGTATTCCGTATGCGCGCTGCAGCCTGACCGGACAACAGCAGTGCCAGTACCAGCGCCCCCAGCGTCCAGGGAGTCACCGCCAGCAGGATATGCACCTTGCTGCGGTTGATATTGAAAAACGCGTCTTCAAAATACAGGGGCATGAGCATCAGCACTCCCGCACCTGTCAGTATGCCCGCAACCTGCAGCAGCCTTTTGCGCAGGCGTCCCGTTCTTTGCTCACTCATCCAGGCTCTCTTCTTCTCCTTTTCTTCGCTTCCGGCGGGTTTATGATTGAAATCCATTGACAGGAATGGTAATGTATCCGACTGACTGTACAAGGAGGTGTGCCATGATTCCGTTCCTTTTTCTGATGCTGCTTCTGCTGCTTCTTCTGCGTCCCTCCCGGGCGCTTTCGCAGGAGGAACTGCACATTCTCCACGCCTCGGACCTGCACTTCATCTCCCCGGAAATCACCGACAACGGGCCCGCGTTTACCCGCCTGGTTTCCCCGTCTGACGGGAAGGTCATGCTCTACAGCTCCCGTCTCATCGATGCCTTTATCAGCCAGGTCAGGCAGGAGCGTCCGGATCTGGTCATTCTTTCGGGAGACCTGACCTTCAACGGCGCCCCGGAATCCCACCGGGACCTGGCCCGCCGGCTGGGCGTCCTGACCCGTGAAGGGATTCCGGTCCATGTGATTCCGGGCAATCACGACCTGAACTGCCCCAGTGCCGCCCACTTTTCCGGGACCCGAATCACCCGGATTCCTCCGGCAACCGCGCAGGATTTTCTTTCCGTCTGGGAGGACTTTGGCTACCGTCAGGCCCTCTTCCGGGATTCCGGAAGCCTGAGCTATTCCCTGCGCCTGCCAGGCAGGCGCCTGGCTGTTTTCGTGGACGTCAATACCCCGGATTCCCCCGGAGCCCTGAAATCCACCACCCTCAACTGGATCCGGCAGCAGATGGACCATGCCCGGGAGCACGCACTGTCGGTTCTCCTGGTCACACATCAGCCCATTTTAGCACATAACGCCCTCTTCACTCAGGGCTTTCAAATGAAAAACAGCGATGAGCTCACACTGCTTGCGGATGCCTCTCCGGTCTCGTGCATTCTGGGCGGGCACATGCACATTCAGAACATCAGACGAACCCCGGGCGGCATTCCCGAGATTCTCGCCTCCGCCCTCAGTGTGTATCCCCTTCAGTACGGTCTGCTGACCCTCGGGCGGGAGGAAAACCATTATGAAACCCGCAATGTGGATGTCACCCGCTGGGCCCGCGAACAGGGGCTCGACGGCCGGGACCTGATGAACTTTATGGCCTATGCCCTGAACCTCTTCGTCAGCTCCTCCATCACAACCAGCGCCGCGCGGCAGCTCATCTCCGCTGAACACTCTTCCTCTCTGCTGACCTATCTGGCCAATCTCAACAAATCCTATTTTTCCGGCAATCTGACAACCATGCGCATCGAGGATTCCCTCTTTCAGGAACTGTGTGAAAAAAGCGGCTTCTGGTCCGTCTATGCGCGCTCCATGGCCCCGGATTTCGGACAGGATTATCGACATCTCAACTGGAGGAATGCACCATGCCCGGAACCGGCACCCTGATCAACTGTCTTCTGGTCCTTCTTGGCGGAGTCATCGGTCTGCGGGCCGGAAGTCTCATCCCTGCCCGGGTACGTCAGGTCACCATCCAGGCCTGCGGACTGTCCACCCTCTTCATCGGCTCCGCAGGGGCCCTGTCCCGGATGCTGCAGGTTCAACAGGACGGGAGCCTTGCAAGCGGCAGCAGCATGCTGCTGGTCATCTGCCTGATCCTTGGCGGCGCGATCGGAACGCTGCTGGATATCGAAGGTCGCATCGACCATGCCGGCCAGTGGCTGCGCCACCGGTCCAACAGCGATGCCGACAACCTCTTCCTTTCCGGTTTTACCAGCGCTTCCTTCACCATCTGTATCGGTGCCATGGCCATTATCGGGCCCCTTCAGGATGTCCTGTACCATGACTTCTCCCTTCTGATCACCAAGGGCATTCTGGACTTCATTATCATCCTGTCCATGAGCGCGTCCATGGGAAGGGGACCGGTCTTTTCCGTGATTCCCCTGTTCATCTGGCAGGGATTCTTTACGCTGGTGGCCCTCATTGCAGGGCCTCTGTTTTCGGAAACATCTCTGAACCAGCTGTCCCTGGTCGGCAATGTCTGCATCTTCTGCGTAGGCGTGAACCTGCTCTTTGACCGGCACCTTCCGGTAGCCAACCTCCTTCCTTCGCTTCTCATCAGCCTGCTGCCCCTGCCCTTCTTCGCATAAACGGGGCTTTGGATGATCAAGCCCCCCGGCCTGTCCGATTTCCATGATTCCGGCTGCAGGGCATCCCGGCTTCTCCCTTTTCTCTGATCTCCCACGCCAAAGAGGGGCACCTGTGCACAGGCGCCCCTCTTTGGCGTTTTGTATTTCGGGTTCCCTTTCAGGGGGAATCTTCCGGCTTCCCAGCCATCAGGACACGATTTTTCTGGCAAAATCCGCTGCCGCCTTCAGATCCTCCTCGTTGGGCCTCCCCTTGTTAAACCCTTTGAATTCTCCCTTGCAATGGAATTCGCGTTCATCCATCTGAATTCCGCAGCGGTCCGCTTCGACCTTCACCTTTTTCCATGTCGAACTCAGCATTGCAGCGGACCCAAAGTTCACAATTCTGCCCACCATGGACTTGTCCAGCGAGCGGATGAAGTTTCTGACCTCAGCATCAATATTGAAGGCATAGTAGGAATTGCCAAGGAACAGGATGTCCACCTTTTCCTTCACCGGCTCACTGATGGGAAGCGCCGGCACGCCCACCGCCTCTGCAATGGCTTCCGCCAGTTTCCGGGTGTGGCCCGACCTGGTATAGTATCTGATCGCAATCTTCATCTGTTTTCCTCCTCATTTCACATCCGGCTCCCCTTTTTCCGGAAGTTCATTGACCGCTGGTGCAGTTCAGGGGCATCCTGAACCGCATCCAGGCAGAACCCCTTCCTGAGGGAGTCTCATTTTTCCAGATATTCACAATGGAACAGCCCCTTGTCTTCATTCCTGTCAGGGACTGTTTCCTTGTCGCTTTTTCCTGGGCTTTTCAGTGACTTCGCCCTCATTTCTGCGGCAGAATTCCCAGAGAAGCCGCCCAGTCCGTCAGTTCGGCGGTGGTTGCAATGGCGTTGAAGCGCTTTCCACCCAGCCAGGTCCCGCCGCGTGACTGCTGCTGCAGATGCAGCATGCTGTCACCCAGGCCACTGGTCTCCGAAGTGAAAAAGACCGCCACCTTCCGTCCGCTCAGGTCCACACTCTCCACAAAATTCAGGACGATTCTGGGCACATCTTCCCACCAGATGGGGTAGCCGATCAGCACGGTTTCCACCCCCGTCAGATCCGGCAGTTCCCCCGCAATATTCGGCCGGCTGTTGCTGTTTTCCTTTTCCAGCGCCGTCCGGCTGTTGGGATTGCTGTAGTTAAGGTCAGCACGGGAATAGCGCACTTCCGGCACAATCTCATACAGGTCAGCCGAAAGTCCTCCGGCCAGCTTCCGTGCCACCTCCCGGGTATTCCCGGTCGCGGAAAAAAACACCACCAGGACAGGGCTCTGCGCTGTCGCCCGCTCCGGAACCGGAAGCAGAAACATGGCCACCGCAACCAGCAGCAGGCAGATTTTCAGCCCTCTGTTCGCTTTCCATGCTCCCAATTTTCCACGCCTCCCTTCCGGAATTCCTTTCATGCCTTCTGCAGAATACTTGGATTCTGCAGGCCTGTCAATGACAAATGCTTCCGCCGCCGGATTCCGGCTCCGTCCGCTTTTCCTGCCCTTTCAGGCAGCGCATCCCCTGCCTTCTCTCACTGCCCGGCCCAAAGGAAAACGGACAGTCCCTGCCACGGGGCTGTCCGTTCTGACATGCAGTATTCCGAGTCCGGCGCGGACGCTCCGTCCGCACTTCAATCAGCCCACGGGGTTACTCGATGCTGCCGATCAGTTCCTGGGAATGCTCCCGGTTCATCTTCCGGCATGCATCCATAAACTTCTCCAGGGGGACGCCGTGCATCTGCTGCTTCTGTCCGCGGACCGTGATGGACACGGTGCGGTTGGCCACCTCCTGGTCGCCCACCACCACGATGTAGGGATCCTTCAGGGTCTTGTAAGCCTTGATCTTCTCGTTCATGTTCTTGTCCGCATAATCCGCCTCGCACCGGATCCCCATATCCTCGAGCATCTCCTCGATCTCCATGGCGTAGCTGTTATGCTCGGTGCGGATGGGAACGATGCCCACCTGCTTGGGAGACAGCCAGAAGGGGAACGCACCCTTGTAGTTCTCAATCAGGATACCGATAAAGCGCTCCAGGGAACCGAACAGGGC
>OMRS01000049.1 GCA_900313545.1 uncultured Eubacteriales bacterium
ATCCACGACCATGCTTCCCCTGATGTCGGGGAAAAGAATCAGAACCGGGAGTTCCCCATGGTGATCAGCGGCGCTCCCGGCTAAAAACCCGCCGGTCATCTCCTGGGCCTTAAGTCCATTCATGAAGCCGCCCGGCAGGTGCATGCTGACAGTCCGCGCCCGTTCCTGAGCATGCACGCGGCAGACGGGAAGAAGGACGGGCGGCGCATTTCAGCAGGGGAACCCCGGGAAGGCGCACGGGAAATGAAAAAAGCCGTTCTGATCGGCACATGATCAGAACGGCTTGACGTTTGCGCGGAAACTCAGATGGCTTCCATCAGTTCTTCGTAGACCAGCAGGCAGATCCTTCTGGTCTCACCTCTTCCGGCCTCAACGGCGTACATCTTTCTCACATCGCAGGAAGAGTTGAATACCGATTCCTTTGTGGTGAGAATGCAGAACACATTTTTGGTCACGGGAGAATTCATATCTCTGAAACGCACATTCGGAGGGTTGTAGCCCAGCATGCTGATTCTCCTTGAAAACCTTTTGTATGCCGTGTTGGCCTTGTCTGCGTCGCGGAATGTTTCATAGGAAAGCGTGAGACGCAGGATCCCGTTTTCCATCTCGCTGATCGTCTGATATCTGGCCTTCCACTTTTTGTGTTGGGGCCATGCCACGATTTCAACGGCAGCTTTGCCGGTTTCGATGGTTTTCATGGGAGACTCCTTTCAATCCGGCATCCTCCGGACAGAGGATGTGGACGGTCGCCTCGCGGGGCAGGAGGGGAAGAAACACGGAATCGGGTTCGTGGGAAAAGAACAACCAACGGGTGGCGCTTTTTTCCCGAATTCATCCTAACATACGGTTCAGATGACTTCAACAGATAACCGCAATACACATGAAAATTCTCTGAATTTCCCCAAAAAAGAATGTGTATATTAGACGGAAAACGCAACTGCTTATTAACGATATAATAATTAAATGTTTGCAGGACGCTAATGAATGAGCGGAGGAAGCGGCAGGTGAGGGACGGATCCCGCGGGAGAACGGCCGGAAGCGTCTTGGGGAGCGGGACATCCAGGCAGGGGGACAGGGCCGCTCCCGGAGGGAGGAATACTGTCCCGCGCGAGGGGGCCTGCGGACCGGAGAGGTTTGAGCGCGATCCGGGCGCCGGGGCAGAGGCTTCCCAGATCTGTGAGGAAACGGGTTGAAACGGTCACCGGTTCCTGCGATGGAGGAGCGCCGAAGAGGGCACTTCGTGTGCAGAGGCGGGAGCGGCCGCCCCGATGCCGGCTGCCCGGGCGCTGGCCTTTTGACATATGGAAGGGGAATAATTATAATGTATCCATGAGGATCCCGGCGGAGCACGGGACACGGGGAGAAAGGGGACGGATGCCGCCTGCAGTCATCCGCAGTGAGACTGCAGGGGAAGTACCGGCGTGATGGGGAACACGGACGGTCCGCCCGGACCATCGGCGACGGAACGGACAGCCCTCTCCGGGGGAGAAGGAAAAGAGGAAGGGCTTTCGTGAAGCCCTTCCTCCGGAGACGGCCGGACGGATTCCGCCATCAGGCTTCCCCGCCGGTCCCTGAGGACAGAAGCCTTTGCCCATGGACGAAGAAACGGACACCGCGCATGCGCGGGGAAGGAGACAACGATGCTGATTGATATCTCGCAGGAGGTGTTCTCCTGCAATGTGTATCCCGGGGACCCACAGCCGAAGCGGGACACGCTGCTGAGGATCAGGGACGGGGCCATGTGCAATCTGACCGGGCTGGCCATGTGCGCCCACAACGGGACGCATGTGGACGCCCCCTACCACTTCATCGACAGCGGAAAAACCATCGACCAGATGGGGCTGGAGCCCTTTGTCGGAACCTGCTATGTGGCCAGGCACGAGGGGGAGGTGCTGGCCGGGGACGCGCAGCGGATCCTGGAGGCGGCGCGGCAGGCCGGCGCGGCAGAGCGCATTCTCATTGCGGGCCGGGCCACCGTGATGCCTGAGGCGGCAGAGGTGTTTGCGCAGGCGGGGACCCGGCTCATTGGCAATGAAAGCCAGACCGTGGGCCCGCTGGAAGCGCCCAGGGAGGTGCACCTGATCCTGCTGGGGGCGGGCTGCGTGCTCCTGGAGGGGATCGTGCTGACGGGCGTCAGCGAGGGCAGGTACTTCCTGAGCGCGGCGCCCCTGAACCTGGGGGGATGCGATGGCGCGCCCTGCCGGGCTTTCCTGATCAGCGAATAAACGCCGGGGCGCGTGTCCCGGCATCAGGGCGTCATGAAGGATGACGCCTTTTTTTCGTCCTGCCTGAGCCAGCGGCGGCAGGTGGAATCGATCAGGAGGGCGCCCGCGGGAGCCGTCAGCAGGATGGCCAGCGCGGCAAAGGCCAGGACCGTGTTGCCGCAGGCGAGTCCGGCAGACAGGGGAATCCCCCCGATGGCTGCCTGGACCGTGGCTTTGGGGGTCTCGCAAAACGCGCAGAAGAGCTTTTCCCGGAAGGTCAGGCCCTTGCCGCTGACGCACAGCCAGGTGCCCGCAAGCCGCAGGCACAGCCCGGCGCAGAGCATGAGCACCATGGCGAGGCCGGCCTGCCGGATCACCTGCAGGTCCACGATGGCGCCCACCAGCGCGAACAGGAAGATTTCGGCACCGGTCCACACTCTGCCGCACAGTCCCGCACAGGCCGAGGCGAGGGCGGCCTCCCGGCGGCGCAGCGTGATGCACAGGCTCATGACGCCCAGGAGCCCGGACAGGCTGAAAAAGGGGGAGAGGGCCTCCTCAAGCGAGAGGAGCAGGAAAGAGACGGACAGCAGGATGAGAAACCGCTCCACCGACCCGCAGCGGATGCGCGCAAGCAGGAAGGATGCGGCAAGGCCGGCGGCGGCGCCTGCAAGGATGCCGGTGACCATGGACAGGGGGATCTGAAGAAAGTCCCATGCCGAGACGCTGCCGCCCGAGGACAGGGAGAGCATGGCGGAGAAGATGGCAATGACATACACGTCATCCGCGGAGGCCCCGGCCACGATCATCTGCGGGATGCCCTTTCGGGTTCCAATCCCCTCATCCATCATGCGGGTCATCCTGGGCACCACCACGGCGGGGGAGACCGCCGCCATCACGGCGCCCAGCAGGGCGGATTCCAGAAGGGAAAGGCCCAGCAGGTGCGGGCAGAGCAGCAGAAAGGCCGCGATTTCACAGGTGGCGGGAACAAAGCACAGCAGAACCGCGGGCCGGCCGATCCTGCGAAGGTCATCAAGGTCCAGGGAGAGTCCGGCCTTCATCAGGATGATGACCAGAGCGATGCGCCGGATCTCCGGGGAAATCTGCAGAAGGCTGGAATCCAGCCAGCCAAGGCAGAAGGGGCCGGTCAGGAACCCGGCGAGCATGTAGCCGGTGAGCGCGGGCAGACGAAGGGATTTCATCAGTCCGCCCAGGAGCAGACCTGACAGAAGGATGAGTGCGAGACTGAGAAGCATGGGACACCTCCAACAAAAAAAGCTGACAACCCTGCCCTGTTGAGCAGAAGTCATCAGCTGATAATCAGCGGTTCAGGCCGCGGCCTGGGGAGAACCTCATTCCCCGGGGCGTATTGTATCACGGTTTGGGAAAACGTCAACGCGGGGGACGGAATGCGAAAGAAAAAAACGGGCGCGGGGGGGCAGCCGCGGCGGCCATGGAAAATTGGACTTGCGCCGGATGGAAATTCGAAGGACAATGGGGCGGGAACCGGCAGAAAAAGCCGTTTCAGGGATGCGGGTTCCTACGGAATCACAGGGGGGTGGCAGTATGGATCTTCGTCAGCTGGAATACTTTCTGGCGTCCGCCAAATACCTGAGCTTTACCCGTGCGGCCAGGGAGTGCTGCATCGTGCAGTCCGCCATGAGCCAGCAGATCCTGGCCCTGGAAAAGGATCTGGGCGTACGGCTGTTCGAGCGGACCAACCGCGGCCTGCGCCTGACGCCGGAGGGGGAAGTGATGCTGCGGGAGGCCAGGAGGCTGCTTGACCAGGCGGAAATCACCCGTGAAATCGTCCGCCAGTCCCGCCACAGCTTCACCAGTGTCCTGCGGGTGGGCTGCCACGGCAACCTGCAGCGCCGCGCCCTGCCTGCGGCCCTGTCCCGGTTCCGCAGGGAATATCCGCATACGCGGGTGCTCATCAGCAGCGGGATCTATCAGGAGCTGCTCAATCAGCTGAGGGAGGGCATGATCGACTGTCTGATCGCCCTTGACCACAACCAGATGGCGGAGCTTGACTGGGTGTGGGCCAGGCCCATCTGCGAGGAGCCCATCTACGTGATGCTCTGCACGGACCATCCGCTTGCGCAGAAGGAGGCGCTGTGCATGCGGGACCTGGAAAACCTTCCGCTCGTGCTCTTTTCCGGAGAAGACAAGAAGCAGCTGCTGCGCAGCATGGCGGACAGGGGGATTTCCGCCCCGCTCTACGCCTATACCGATTCCCAGAACAGCATCGAAACCCTCGTGGCGGGCGGGTACGGCGTCTCCATGTGCGTCCGCTCCGCCATGCGCATCCACCCGGGGATCGCTTACCGTCCCCTTCAGGACCGGGCGTGCAGCCACAGCATTTTCATGGTCCGCAGGGACAGCGATGCCCAGGAGAGGACCGATGCACTGCTATCAGATCTTCTGATGGCGCAAACAGAATAAAGCGTTTGAACTTCCTTTTCCTGATGGCTATACTGAAACCAAAGGGAACCTGGGTTTCCATGGATCCCGTAGTGTGCAAGAGGATGCAAGAGGAAAGGAAGGATGAATTCATGGGTAAGAAGTTCCTGTGTGCCCTGATGGCCCTGTGCCTGCTCGCGGCGTGGGCCTGCGCCGAGCCGGCGTACCAGCCGGGCACATATGAAGCGGTTGCCGCCGGATTCGGCGGAGACGTGAAGGTCACGATGACCTTCGAGGCCGACCACATCACCGCCGTCACGGCAGAGGGCGAGAAGGAAACCGACGGGGTCGGCAGCGTCGCCCTCGAGAAGCTGCCCGCCGCCATTCTGGAGGCGCAGAGCGCCGCCGTTGACGCCGTCGCCGGAGCGACCTTCTCCAGCAAGGCGGTCACCCTTGCGGCGCAGGAGTGCATCGACAAGGCCTCCGGAATCAGCGAGGCGGTCACGGCTTCCATGAAGCCGGGCACCTACACCGGAAAGGGCATCGGATTCCGCATCAGCGAACCCGTCACGGTGAGCGTCACCGTCACGGAGAACAGCATCGAGTCCATTACCGTGGACCAGGAGAACATCTCCGACACCAAGGCCTTTGTCCAGACGGTGGTCGATACGCTGCTGCCCAGGATGCTGGCGTACCAGTCCGTGTCCGTGGATGCGGTCAGCGGAGCCACCGCCACCAGCAACGGCGTGCGCCAGGCGGTGGAGGCGGCGCTGGTGGAGGCCATCACGGCCAACGGCGGGAAGGAAAGCGACATCCGGGCCTTCTACCACGCCATGCCCCAGACCAACGAATGCGAAGAGCTGACCGCGGACGTGCTGGTGGTCGGCCTGGGCGGCTCCGGCATGGCTTCCGCCATCAGCAGCGCCGAGCAGGGCCTCTCCGTGCTGGCCATCGACAAGGCGGCCAAGTGGGGCGGCAATGCGGTCCTGACCAGCGGTCCCATGGCCATCAACGTGCCCAGCCAGGTCGCGGCCGAGCTGCCTGAATGGACCAACCCCATTACCAAGGAAAAGATCACCAAGAAGGCCGGCGATGACCTCATCGACAAGGAGGCCCTCTACCAGGCCTGGCTCGAGTACACCACCAACGATGCGGGCGAGCAGCAGGCCAAGCCGGAAATGGTCCGCCTGTTCCTGGACGAGAGCGGCTATACCGATGACTGGCTGACCCAGTATGGCTTCCGCTTTGATCCCGCCAGCGGCTTTGCAGGGAACACCTGGGCGGCCTACACCCCGATTTCCGGCGGCAAGAAGCTGACGGAAGGATTCTTTGCCGAGTGCATGGACAACTTCGCCAAGCTTGGCGGAAAGTCCATGCTGGAAACCGAAGCCTATGACCTGCTGGTGGAAGACGGCAGGGTGGTGGGCGCCAAGGCCCGCAGCATGGTGGACGGCAAGGAGTACCTCATCCATGCCAAGGCGGTGGTCCTGGCCACCGGCGGATTTGCCGGAAGCGGCGAGATGGAGGAAAAGTACCTCGAGAACACCTACTTCCCGCTCAAGGGCGAATGGAAGCTGTTCGGCATGCACCAGAATGACGGCAAAATGCTGGAGGCGGCCATCCGCAACGGCGCAGGAACCTACAACATCAGCGTTGCACCCATGGTCCACGTGGGCGGCGTTGACGGGTTCCTCCCCGGCTTCAAGACCGTGCCCGTGGAAGGCCAGATCGGCACGGCGACCGGACGCCCGGCCGTATGGTCCCAGGGAGACCTGCCCCTCAATATGGCCATCTCCTCCGACACCCTCGCGGTGGGCAAGGACGCCCGGCGTTTCACGGCGGAAACCGCCCTGTCCATGTTCAATCCCTGGATTTCCGGCCCCCACTTCTACAGCATCTACGGCAATGACCAGGTGCAGAAGCTGATCGTCAGCGGCTTTGACGAGGTTCCCTACGGACCTTCCACCAGCTATCTGGGCTATGGCACCAGCATTCCCGCCGGTGTGCCGATGGATGAGGCGGACACCGTCCTGAAGGCGGCCATCGACGCGGGCTTTGTCTTCAAGGCGGATACCGTCGCCGAACTGGCGGAAAAAATGGGACTGGATCCCGCGGCGCTCACGCAGACGGTGGAGGCCTACAATGCGGCCTGCGCCGCCGGCGAGGATACCGAGTTCGGAAAGGATCCCAAGTACCTCAAGGCGGTCACCGGTGCTCCCTACTACGGAATCGTCGGTTCCTCCTGGTGCTATTCCACCTGCGGCGGCCTGAACGTCAACGAAAAGTTCCAGGTGCTGCGCGCCACGGATGAGCAGCCCATCGAGGGCCTCTACGCCGTCGGCACGGACAGCATGGGCGTGCTGTTCTCCGAGACCAAGGCCTATGTCACCTATGGCGGCGGCGCCATGGGATATGCCTTTACCAGCGGACGTCTGGTGGGCGCCAATATCGCCGAAGCCGTCAAGTAACCTGAAAATAAAAAGAGGGCACCGGATTTTCCGGTGCCCTTTTTCCGTGCCCTGGGAGCCCCTGTCAGGACCCGCATTTTCCCCGGATCAGGGGACCTGACGGGAAAGGCCTGAGAGGGGCGCAGGGAGGGGAGATGCCGGGAAGATCCTTCGGGGAACCCGGCGGCGAGGGGGAAAGGCGGACTCAGCGCCCCGGCCCGCGCAGCAGGGGCGCCTGTGCAAAACGGATGACCTGCGCCCGGGCATCCACCTGAGCGGGCATCCCGAAGGGCAGGATGCAGCGGGGCATCGCATGCCCGATGTTGAGGTTGAAGACCACCGGCAGCTCCGGACGGCCGATGACCTCCCTGAGCAGCTCCCGGTACGCTGCGGCATGGGTTTCATTCATGGGCCTGCCGCAGAGCACGCCGGATACCGCATCAAACACGCCAGCGCCCTTCAGGGCCTCCAGTGCCCTGCGGTATTTTGCGGGAGAGGGCTGCTCCTCGCTGGATTCCAGCAGCAGGATGCGCCCCTCCCAGTCCTTCGCATCCGGGAAGAGGTGGTAGCGCCTGCACATGTCGGGCAGGTCCGCGTACCGGTCCGGGAAAAACATGTCATACAGGGAATCAATGCAGCCGCCCAGAATCTCGCCGGAAAAGACGGGGGCCCCCTGCAGCAGCTCAAATCCGTGGCTTTGCAGGGCCGTCAGCGGTCTCCCCGCCTC
>OMRS01000277.1 GCA_900313545.1 uncultured Eubacteriales bacterium
GCATTGCCTCCATCTCTTCCCCATAGGTTTTCACGGTCTCCATGGCATCCGCCTTGAGGGATGCGTCAATCTCACTCTCTCCCTGCGGTGCCATCAGGCTTCCCGCCTGGAATTTGCCAATCATGTTGAGGGTACGGTGCAGGAGATTGCCAAGGTCGTTCGCAAGGTCGGAATTGATGCGGGTGATCAGGGCATCCCGGGAGAAATTGCCGTCCTGTCCCAGATTGATTTCCCTGAGCAGGAAATAGCGGATGGCATCGGCACTGAATTCCTCGATGAGCGCGAGGGGATCCACCACATTGCCCTTGGACTTCGACATCTTGTCGCCGCCCACGATGAGCCATCCATGCCCGTAGATCATCTTCGGCAGGGGAAGGTCCAGGGCCATGAGGATGCAAGGCCATATAATGGAATGGAAGCGCACGATCTCCTTGCCCACCAGATGAAGGTCCGCCGGCCAATACTTGTTGAATTTTTCCCTGTCGTCCAGGAAACCGATGGGCGTGATGTAATTCGTCAGTGCGTCAAACCAGACATAAATGACATGTTTCGTATCGATGGGAACGGGAATCCCCCAGTCGAAAGAGGTCCTGGAGATGCAAAGATCCTCCAGCCCCTGCTTGATGAAATTGATTATCTCATTGCGGCGGGACACGGGCTGAATGAAGTCGGGGTTCTCCTCGATGTATTCCAGCACCTTGTCCGCATATTTGGACATCTTGAAGAAATAGGCTTCCTCCGAAACCTCCTGCACCGGACGATGGCAGTCAGGACAGCAGCCGTTCTCATCGAGCTGATGCTCCGTCCAATAGCTCTCGCAGGGTGTGCAGTAAAGCCCTTTATAGGAACCCTTGTAGATGTCCCCTTTCTCATAGATGCGACGGAACACTTCCTGCACCACGCGCTGATGGCGCTCCTCCGTGGTGCGGATGAAATCATCGTTGGAAATATGGAGTTCCTTCCAGAGGTTCTGGAACCCTGCCACAATCCCATCCACATACTCGATGGGAGTGACCCCTGCCGCCTCCGCCGTCTGCTGGATCTTCTGTCCATGCTCGTCGGAGCCGGTGAGGAAAAACACATCATATCCAGCAAGGCGCTTGAAACGGGCAATGGCATCAGCAATGGTGGTGCAATAAGCATGCCCGATGTGCAGCTTTGCACTGGGGTAATAAATCGGTGTAGTGATATAAAACGGTTTCTTCTTTTCCACGAAAATGCCTCCTCATATATTGCAATTGGGATTCTGCCGCTCCAAAAGTGCCGTATAGACATCCCTGCGGCTGATGCCCAATTTCTTTGCCGCTTCCCTCATGGCCTCTTTCTTGTCCTTGCCCTGCGCCAGGAATCCTTCGTACAATTCCACGGGGTCTTTCGGCTCCTCCTCAGGTAGGGCCTGGCCATCCGTCCTTGCGCCTTCCACCACAAGGACAAACTCGCCCCTTGGCTCGTTCATCCCATAATAAAGCAGATGCTCCCCAAGGGATCCTCTGCGGAACTCCTCGAACTTCTTCGTGAGCTCCCTGCCGATGGCCGCCCGACGGGACTCCCCCAGAATCGCAGCAAGTTCCTTCAACGTCGCTTTGAGATGATGGGGTGCCTCATAGAAGATAAGGGTTTCCTCCCGCAGCTTCACCTTCTCCAATATCTCCCGCCGCTTTTTCGCCGTCTTGGGCAGAAAGCCGACAAAGGTGAACATGGAGGTGTCCAGTCCGGAACAGATCAATGCGGAAAGAGCCGCATTCGCGCCAGGAAGAGCCGTGACCCTGATCCCGGCCTCGATGGCCAGTTCTGCCAAATGGCTGCCGGGATCGCAGATTCCGGGAAGCCCCGCATCGCTGACGCAGACGAGATCCTTGCCGGAAAGCAGGTGCTCGATGAGTTCCGGCCCCTTCTCCAGCTTGTTGTGCTCATGGTAGCTCGTCAGCCGCGTATGGATATCAAAATGAGACAGAAGCTGCCGCGTATGACGCGTATCCTCTGCAGCGATGAGCTCTGCCTCCGACAGGATGCGAACGCATCGATAGGTCATGTCCTCCAGATTGCCGATGGGCGTTGCCGCAAGATAGAGTGTCCCTGCCTGCTTTTCTTCCATTTCATCCATCGCATTCATAGATCCGCAAAATCTCCTCCGTATATCCGCCATCCGCCCCGTGCACGATGAGAGGCGGCAGTACCTTCAGGCCGCCGGGGGCAGCGCCGACCACAGCCTCCACCAGCATCATATTGGGTGCCTTTCCTTCCTTCGGCTGGATCATCCGAAGGCGCTTCGCCTCCATCTGATGTGCATGGAGGGAAACCATGATTTCCCCCAGACGCTCCGGCAGATGCACCATAGCAAAGGTGCCGCGGAAACGCAAGGCATAGCGGGCTGCCGCCACAACGTCCTCCAGTGTTGCCGTAAACTCATGCCTTGCGCGGGCCACGCCATCCCGAAGGTTGGTATTGCCCTGGGTCACAGGACGATAGGGGGGATTTGCCAGCACCACATCAAAGGTTTCCGGCGGATACAGCTCCCGTATCTTCCGAAAATCCCCCTCGCAAATGGAAATCCTGTCCTCCAGGCCATTGAGCCCCACATTGCGCCTCGCGAGATCTGCCGTAACCGGATTCAGCTCCACTGCGTCCACATGGGACACCTCATCGACGATAATCAAGGGGATAACTCCTGTCCCAGTGCCCAGTTCCAGCACCCTTTGCCTCTTCTTCCAGCGGGGAAAATGAGCCAGCAGCACGGCATCCAGGGAAAAACA
>OMRS01000278.1 GCA_900313545.1 uncultured Eubacteriales bacterium
CTGAGACGCTTCAGGGTAGAGGGCTTCAAGGCCTGGGCCGCTGACCGCAAGGCGCAGAAATATGCCAGGCTGCTGACGGATGAAGAGCGGGCGAATATCGAAAGCTGCTGCAGGGAAGAGGCGGCGGAGGAATGGGAGGCTGACAGCCGTCTGTTCACCCACAGCTGGTTCAGCGAGGGCGCCATCGAGATGTCTGAGTGCCAGACAAAGGCCGGCGGCAAATCGTACACCTATTATTACAGGGTGGAATCTTCCGAGCCTATCCTGAAGAGCGCGCACGGGGAGGAGCTTCCCATCGTGTTCCGCCATCCTGAAATGACCGACGGAAGGCCCTATGACGCCACTTTCAGCAAGACCATGCGCAGGATGTGGGTCCAGTTCGCCAAGACCGGGAATCCGTCGCTCACCGCGGACATCTCCCCGGACGGCAAGGCCAAGGAGTGGCCGCTCTATGACCTGAAGGACAGGAAAGTGATGGTCCTCGATGAGTTCGACATCCATCCCGCCAGGAAATCCGAGATAAAGATCGTCGATTGGAACAGGAGCCATTTCCTGGCAAAGTACTACATGCTTTGACCTGCGCAAGCCATTCGCAAACAACCGCCTGCAGGGATGCCGTGGCGCCTCTGAAGGCGGTTTTTTCGGGCGCCTGTCAATATAATGGGCAGCCCTTTACACCCGTTGACACGAAAGAACATGCCGCCCCAGGGAGTCAGCCTGCTTCCGGCAGGGCGGGAAGCGGGGGAACGGACGATGACCCGTCCTGGCGCCTGTTCGCCGGGACCGTTTGCGATGCCCCTGTGCCCCCGCCTGCGATACGGGATGTCCCGTGCTCTGCACGCCGGCAGGAAGGAAAGCCGGGCCGGCGAAACAGCGGCCCGCCCGGCAGGGGGGATCTGTGCCGTATGGAGGCAGGGGCAGCTTCAATCTTTGATGAGGGTTCATTTGAAACAACAAAGCGTGGATAATCATGCAGAAATCATACAAAGGCTGTGCCGATTTGCCACAGCCTTTGTTTTGATTTAGCCGCCTCAATGGCGTAAAATCAGGGATGTATTGAAGGGGGGGAATCGTGTGAATACTCTGTTCGCGGAAACCCTGCGGAAGCTGAGAATGGAGAGAGGACTCTCACAGGAGAAGCTGGGAAAACAGATGTTCATTGATCATTCCACAGTCGCCCGCTGGGAAAACGGCAGCCGTATGCCGGACGTGATGATGATCCACCGGCTTGCCAGATGTCTCAGCGTTGACGCCAATACGCTGTTCAACCTTGCGGCGGAGAGCGATGATGCTCCCAACGTCATCATGGTGGATGACGATGAGATCATCCTTTCCCATGGCCTGACCGTCATGGAGGAGGTCATGCCCAACGCCACGATTACGGGCTTTATCTGGCCCATGGAGGCGCTGGAATACGCGAGTATGAACCAGGTAAAGCTGGCGGTTCTGGATATCGAGCTGGGAACGTCCAGCGGGCTGGACCTTTGCAGCAAGCTGCTGGAGATCAACCCCTGCACGAAGGTCGTGTTTTTGACCGCCTATGCCGACTACGCCCTGGACGCATGGAAAACCGAGGCCGGCGGCTTCCTGCTCAAGCCGCTGACACCGGAAGGCGTGAGGGAGCAGCTGAAGAAGCTGCGCATTCCATTTTAGGCGGAGGGAACGGAAGCGTGATCAGCTTAAGTGATTTAATCTATTTCCTGATCTTCGGCGCGGCGCTGCTGCTGTGCATGATGGGGCTGTGGTTCACCGCCATCATGCCCGGCCTCGACCGCTGGGGCAAGCGCTTCTTCCTGAGGTACTTTTCCGTTCTCATGATGGGCAACTTCGCAGGCTTCGCCGGCATGTTCATGGCCTGCCTGTCCGTTTCGGGCACGGAGCTCATGCCCCTGCTGATACTGGAATGTCTGGGCATTACGCTGCCGACGCCCATGCTGACGACATACCTGCTGCACACATGCGGCGAGCCCGTGCGCGAAAGCAGGCTCTTTGGCGTCGTGGCGGGCCTGTGGGCCATCTGCGCCGTCCTGCTCCTGAGCAACCTGTTCACCTATGCTTTCATGTCGGTCGAGCCGGACGGGGAATATTCCCGGGGACCCTGGTATCCGCTCATACTGCTGCCCCTGGCTGCGGCGGTGCTGCTGAATCTTGCGGGTCTCCTGCGGCGCCGAAAGCAGCTTTCCCGGAACGCCTTCCGCAATTTTCTCATTGCCCTGCTGCCGATGGCGCTCACTCTGCTGGTGCAGATGTTCGTTGATATTACGCCGCTGCTCTTCATCAGCAGCGTCGTCTCCGGCGAGTGCATGTACAGCCTGATGCTGTCCGACCAGATCGAACAGGATTTGCGCCGCCAGCGTGAGATCGCCGAGCAGCAGCGCAGAATCGCCGGGCAGGAGCGTCAGATCGCCGAGCAGCACGCCAGCATCATGGTGCTGCAAATGCGGCCGCACTTCATCTACAACACCCTGACGAGCATCTACTGCCTTTGCAGTCAGGATCCCCCGCTGGCCCAGCGGATCATCCTGGATTTCACCACCTATCTGCGCAAAAACTTCACCGCCATTGCCAGTGACAAGCCCATCCCCTTTACTTCGGAACTGGAGCATACGCAGGCCTATCTCGCCGTGGAGCAGGCCCGTTTTTCCAGCACCCTGCGCGTGGAATACGACACGCCGCACATCCTGTTCCGCGTGCCGCCGCTGACCCTCCAGCCCATCGTGGAAAACGCCGTCAAGCACGGCAGGAACCCGGTCGTCGGCACGTTTCATATTGCCATACGCACGCGAAAGACGGATTCCGGCAGTGAGATCGTCGTTGCCGACAACGGCCCGGGGGTTGATCCCGCAGATGACAACGAGCCTCACATCGCCCTCAAAAACATCCGGCAGAGACTGGCGCTCATGTGCGGCGGCAGCCTGACTATCGGCCCCAATGACGGCGGCGGGACCGTGGTGACCCTCACGATTCCGGATGGCCCCAGGGCACAGTAAAGCGGGCAAAGCTGCTGCGGTATGAAAGAAGATGGATTTCAGCAGTCAGATGCAGAACCGGGAGGAGGGCACTGGCGGCCCAAAGCCAAGGACAAAGGCGAATCCCCAATCAGTTTTCCCTGGCGCAGGGAAGATATCCGCATGCGATGCCAGACCGAACGGACACTTTTGATTCGTTCCTGGGATAAATGAAAGGAGAATGAAACCATGTCACCTTTGAATGATCCGGTCAAGAAAAAGATAGAAACGGAGAAAATGCGCGCCCTGTACGGAGAGAACAGACAGATCACCGACGGGAATTATGACAGGTCGCTGGCGGTCAAGTGCATCAACGGCACCTTCGTGGGCAAACTGAAGGACGATGTCATCGCCTTCAAGGGCATCCCCTTTGTGGGCAAACAGCCCGTGGGAGAGCTGCGGTGGAAGGCGCCGGTGGACTGCGTTCCGGATGATGGCGTCTACGAGGCGTATTACTTTGGAAAAGCCCCCCGTCAGGTCCCAAGCCTGGGCCAGGTGGGTTCCCTGTACCCGCAGGGCGAGGACTGCCTGTATCTGAACGTTTGGAAGTCAGCAAAGGCGTGCGAGGAGAAGAAGCCGGTCATGGTGTGGATCCACGGCGGTGCTTTTGAATTGGGCTCGGCGGCTGAACCCCGTGAGGAGGGCACCAATTTCGTTCATGAGAATCCGGACGTCATCCTGGTGTCCATCGAGTACCGGCTGGCCGCTCTGGGCTTCTTCCACCTGTCCCATCTGCCGGATGGCGCGGATTATCCGGACGCCCAGAATCTGGGACTGCTGGATCAGGTGAAGGCGCTGAAGTGGGTCCATGAGAACATCGCCTTCTTCGGCGGAGATCCCGAGCAGGTGACGATCTTCGGAGAATCCGCCGGCGGCGGAAGCGTGTGCCTGCTCCCGCTGATCGAGGGCGCTCAGAAGTATTTCAAGCGGGTCATCGCCGAAAGCGGCTCTCCCGTATTCTCGCGTTCTGCGGAGGAGTCCATTGCCTGCACGAATGAAGTGATGGAAATGCTCGGCTGCAAGACCGTGGCCGACCTTCAGAAGGTCGGTGTTGACAAGATCGTGATGGCGGCCTCCGCCCTGCTCGGACTGCGCACATGGGCGGAGCGCGACGGCAGGATTCTGCCGCTGGATCCGTATGCGGCCTATGCGGAGGGCGCGGCGAAGGATGTGGACTTCATGCAGGGCTGCAACAAGGACGAAGTGGGCTATTTCGTGTGGGGCTTCGGGCTGGAAGGCTACAACGC
>OMRS01000283.1 GCA_900313545.1 uncultured Eubacteriales bacterium
CGGCGCTTCAGCGCTGGATCGATTATTCTGTCAGGACCGGCGTGGTCGGCGTCTTTGACTCCGGCATTCCGGGATTTGACGCCTTTCACGAGCGGGCCTACGAGCGCCTGCGCGCTCTGGACAGGGAGGGAAAGCTGCCTGTTTATATCGACGGATGCTATGTGATTTCGGCGCCGTGGCAGGTGGAGAAAGGGCTGAAGGAGCTCAAGCGTTTCCGGCGTGAGTTTGACACGGAGCACCTGAAGGTTCATACCCTGAAGGTGTTTATGGATGGCACCATGAAGATTCATACCGCGGCCATGGTCACGCCCTACGAGGATACCCATGAGACGGGCGTGACCGCCTTCAATAAGGAACAGTTTGCGGAGCTTCTCCTGCAGCTCAACGAAGAGGGACTGGATGTTCACCTGCACACCGTTGGTGAGGCCGCGTCCCGGGTGGTGCTGGACGGCGTGGAGCTGGCCCGGAAGGCGCTGGGAGACAGGTACCGCGTGAAGGTGACCTGTGCCCATCTGGAGTTCCAGAATGACGCGGATCTCTGTCGCTTTGCCAAACTGGGCGTAACCGCCAATTATACCCCCTGGTGGCATTGCGGCGAGCCGGGCGAGCCTCTCAAGCAGCTGATCCCCCTGCTGGGTGAGTATCGGGCCACGCACATGTTCCGCTGCAAAACGGTTTGGGACACCGGCGCGCTGGTGACCTGGTCGTGCGACAACATCGTCTTTGGAGATTTTTCGAAATGGAACCCCTTCCTCGGCATGGAAGTGGGCATGACGCGCTGGATCAGCGAAAAGACAAATCTTGACGAATTCCAGCGAACCCTTTCGCCCCTCCCGCCCGCCAGAGAGCAGATGGGCGTCGAGGAAATGATCCTGGGCTACACCATCAACGGCGCAAAGCAGCTGGGCATCGAGTCCGTCAAGGGGTCCATCGAAGCGGGCAAGGACGCGGACTTCCTGGTATTTGACAACAATCTGCTCACGGCGGAGCATCAGGGCTTCAGCTTCAATGAGCCCCGGGATGTGTATTTCAGCGGGAAGAAGCTCAGGTGACGGCGTTCTCAGGGCGGCCCTCGCCGGCGCGGGCCGCCCTTCTCCCCGTACCGCAGCCATCAGGAAGAGGCTGTGCAGCCGGTCATTGCGGGATCAGTCCTGTTTGAAGAGTAAACCTGACGGCAGTTCCGACACTGAAAGCATCACGCTTCGTGTCCTGTCGAATCAGGTTCTATAAATCATAAATACAGGATTTATAATCCTGTGGAAGGGAAAATGAGGACTGTGACTGCAAGAGAATCGCTTCTTGCCTGGGCAGACCAGTTTGAAAATGATCATTGCGTTATCGAGGCATATGGAGAATAATACACTGCAGACCTGGATCGTGAGAAAACGGAAGCTGCCATCGACATCGCAATAACACTGGTGGATCGTGTCGTCGCGGCAAAAGGCGATTTGCTCACGTCCGAGTATGAAGAACTGGAAGCGAAGGTGCGGCGGGAGTACCCGGAAGATTCTGCATGGCTGCTCCATATCGTATTGCAGGTTGTCAGTGATGACCGGCTCTTCGGTCGATACAGGGACATCGAGCCGATGATTGCAAAGCTGTCGCCCCGAGGATACCCCGTGCGCTCCGCAGCATATTTGCTGCTTGTACGGCCGGAACTTTACAAATTGATATACGCAGTAATCCGGCATGTGGATGTTGCGGAAGAGAACTGCGATTCCCTTGTCTACACTTTTTTCATCGGAATACTTGCCAAGGGCTGGGGTGAAGGTAATGGGTGGAAGAAAACTGATGAAGGAAGCTGGAGGTGGACAATGGAAAAGGAGGGAAAGTAACCGTAACCAGGTTCTTCTTTGTCTGTGTTGTCTGCAGCATCGCACGTTCAACGCCTGAGAGCCCTGTCATACAAGGGTTTTCAGGCGTTTTCCATGTGCACGCGGCAGCACATCGGATCAGGATTCCCGGGCGTTTATTTCGGCGCTTGCTGCGGGATTCTCTTTCAGATACCCGAGCATCCGCTCTATATAGCCCCATACTTCCTTATCCTTCCCCTCCAGTTCAGACAGGGCAGTCATCGGTTGTACTTTCTCTCCATTTACACTCATCATTACCCTGCATTCCTGCACTCTGGACAGGCAGTCCAGCAGTTCGGAACACATGATGTGATAATTGAATCTCTGCTTCAGCAGAACCTGAGCTGTCCGGCACAAGGCCAATCCCAGACAGCGGATCATTGCATGAACCCTCAGCTTCTGACCGGTCCGGCGGTATGCGGGCCGGGCCAGGAAATCATGAGCATCTTTGGCATCACGAAAACACTGTCCGGCTTGTTCCCGATCCCTGTATACCGACAGAATCCTCTCCGTGCTCCATGAGTCCAGGTCAGTGATCAGCAGATGTTTGCCGTAATACCTGTCCGCCATGGACTGCTTCTTTTCTTCATTGATGACAGCCTTGACGGATGTGACGGTTTGCACCGCGGGAATGTCTTCCCGTTTTGTGATCTCTGCGCCATCATCAGGCTTCATCACCGGTGCAGCCTGGCTTTTCGCCGAATCCTTCTCTGCCTGCCTGAAACTGCGCTCAGGAACGGGATCCGTGCCAGAAACAGTTTCATAACTAATATCGATGAATTCGGACAGATGATACTCGGAATTCAGAAGCCTGTTCACTTCATCTTTAATGCTTTCCAGGCTCCTGTTTGCGGGTGCACGCGGATCGGTCAGACGCGCATTCAGCCCTGTAATCTGTTCGATGAACCTTTCCGTCTGCCTGTTCGTCTCCTTTACCTGCGCGTTTTTCAATTGTTCACTGAGGAATATGACGGCGGTTCTGGTCCTGCCGAATTGCTCTGCTGTCCCCCGGTAAGCGGTTACCGTCGCATCGCCATCCTCCAGTTCGATCTCCTCATAAGCGTCAGGGGAGATTTCGTATAATTCCGGCGAGCTGCTCATCGCTCCACAGGCAATAAAGCTCCCGGGAACCATTTCAAGCGCTTCTTCTGAAACCCCGCCGCCATCAAAGACACAGGTCATATTCGTGAGATCAGCAACATCAGACAGCCTTTCCTTCAGCTCGGAGAAGAGATTCTTCAGAGCTGTTTTGTCGTTGCCATTTCCTTCCCGGACCATCGTCGCAACAGGAATGCCCAACGGAGAGGAAATAACCACGGCAGTACAGTATGCCCCCTGTCCGCTCCGCCCTTCTTTTCCATGTCCCGGCTGAGAAGGGACACTTTGGCAGTTCTGATTGCTGATATAGGCACAGCAGCTGGCAAAGTCCGCGGAAAGGGGGTTGATCTGATCCTTGAGATCAGGAAACCGGGCCATGATTTTCCTGAACAGTGCGGTTTCGAAGGCATTGATCTGATCAGGGGTGATCTCCTCCATCTGTTCCCGGAAATGCTGTGAGGCAAACACGGAAGGATCCACATCCAGCCTGTCCGGCAGCGAGGTGTTTCCAAACCAGTCTGCAAATGTCCGCTTGCCATCCGGCTCGCAGGCCCTGTGGACCGCCGAGAGCAGCAGGCTCAATGAACGGCTGATATGATCGGCGGTTACAGGCGGAAAGAACTCATTCATCATGCCCTGAATACCAAGCCATTCGGCCACGGAATACATCATCAGAGGCGCACCGTGAATCCGGCACCGCACAGGGCTGAGCCGGACTTCATTTTTACTGCCGGCCTGTGCCGGCTGATCAGAGTCAGAAGCCTTTCCTGTCACCTTATCAGGAAGAAGGTTATACAGGTTCTGTAAAGTGCCGATGTTATACACCACTCTGTGTTTGACCTTTCCACCTTCCCGATAGCTTTCCATCACTTTGTAGTATTCATGTCCCTTGGACACGGTTTTTGCAAGATAGCTCACTGCGCACACACCCCTTCCATGTCTTATAATAATTCGCTTTATTCGGTACATCAACAGGCAAAATCGCAGCACTGATCAGATGTCTGCACGTATGCACATGTTCACCGGCATCATAAAGCGGCCGAAACCAGCCGGTCCGTACTTTCCTTGGCTGATCTTCGGTTAAAACCTGACCGGCTTAAAAAAGCCTCTCCGGGCTGCACCCTTTGTACAGGGAACCGGTTCAGAACGGCTGTGTCACCTGCGCTTGCATGATGCCAGACATATCATGTTTTATCATAAAAATGTGATGCAGGCGCTTCCATGCCTCGGTCCCTCCGGTGGGACAGGCCCGGGGCGAAGTCCTTCTGACCCGCTTTGCGTCTTCCGCGCTCATGGCAGGGTGCTTTGTACAACGGGTCCCCCCGGCATTTTCCTTTCCCGGGGGGACCCGTATCGATTTCTTCAAGGATTCATGAACCGGAAGGCCGGCTAAACCGGCAGAGATCCGGCGGCAGGAGGGGTATCCGTCACCGGACTCCAAACCGGAGGCGGCCCGCGCAGCCATCCGGGGATGCGCGGCGTCGCCTGGCCGGGACCGGACGTGCGGTCATCCGGCGCCTGCGGCGACCCGGATTGTCAATCCGTCCCTGAGCTTCCCGCCGCCGGCGCAGCTTTCAGCACCTCCGGTCAGCCGGTGAGCCGCGGCGCGGAGAACCCGCCAGGCCCCCGCCTGCGTCAATGCGCATCCCAGGGAGAGAGCCGTCATCAGGTATGGGGCCGGCCGGTGATCTCCCTCCGCCCGGGGATGAAAAGCGCCGGTAAACGCGCCGTCCATCCCGTTTGGCCCGCCTCCTGATTGACTGTCCCGGGATTACCCCAGCACGTCGGCCACCGTCGCCGTGCCCGGATTGAGCCGGATGATCCGCTCTGAAATGTCGCAGATGCTTTGTGCGAAGCGTTCCATGCTCCCGCGATCGTATTTTTCCGCGTTATAGATCAGCTGGATGCCGAAGGCGTCCCTGCCTTCCAGAATTTCGATATCCAGCGAGTTGTTCCCGGCTGCGCGGGGCCGGGGCAGATTTTCCACGCTGCTGACGATGTCCGCCCCTTCATGGTATTCGTACAGATCGCCCTGATACAGGAAGCAGAGCAGGTCCTTTCCATCATAGGATCCCTTTTCCTCCCAGCAGGAAACGCTCCCGTGGGAGATTCCTTCGCTGACCTGCCGGCCGATCTCCTCAAAGAGCCTGATAAGGGGCATCTCCGGCTTCAGCTGCAGGCCGATGGGGATGTCCTTCATGAAATGCCCCGCGGAGGCCATGCGCCGTCCATCGGAGCGTCCGTGCCAGGTCCAGGTGGACTGGATGTTCTTCGAATCATCGGTTTTTGCAACGGCCAGCGCCGCGGCGGCCAGATACAGCCCGCCCTTTCCGAAACCGTATTTCTTCTCCAGCGCGGCGGACTCCTGCGGCGCGAAGGCGAAGGGCAGGAACAGCTGCCGGCTTGTGTTCTGATCCGATTCGTGGTCCGGTTTCGGGCAGGTTCCCAGCCGGGACGGTCGTAGCGGGCGGCAAAGCAGGCCATGTCCTCCCGGAACCGTTCGGAAGAACGGTTCTCCTTCTCCTCAAGCATCAGCTGGTAGCTCCAGTCTTCTCCGGGAACGGTGCCGCCGAAGGCAGCGATGATGTCCGTCACCAGCTTCATCCCTGAGAATCCGTCGCAGATCACATGATAAACGTCCAGGAGCACGATGCACCGGCTCTCCCCCCGGATGATGCGGCAGCGGAAAAGGGGCTCGCCATTCAGGGTGAACGGCCGCACAAAGGACGCCGCTTCCTTCTCCATCTCCTCATCCGTCATCTTCTCCACAGGGAAGGAAACGGGCATTTCCGGCCGGTAGCGAAGAACCCATTCGCCGTTTTCCTTTTCGACGGTTCCCTGCAGCACCGGATGGGCCCGGACAGCCGCCCCGATCGCCTCCGCGATCTTCTCCGGGTCCACGTCCGGCTGCAGGTTCAGCCGGATGGGCAGGTTCAGCATGCAGGTTCCCGGATACTTGAGGTCCGTCTCCAGCAGGTAACGCTGCCCGGCGTTCAGCGGGGCTTTTGCCGGCGCATCCGGGACCTGCTCCGGCCTGTCCGCCGCTTCCCGGAGCAGCGAGACAATCCGGCGGACGGTGCGGCCTTCATAGATGGCCTGTACCGTGAGCCGGGGAATGCCGCAGGAGGTCAACACCTCCATGGCCCGGAGGGAATCCCCTCCGAGGAGGAAGAAGTCGTCATCGATGCCGATCTGCCGGCCGCCGACATCCAGCACACCGGCAAAGGCGTCGCAGAGCGTTTGCTGGAGGCTGTCCTCCGGCCGGGCGTAGACGGCGAAGAGCAGGCTTTCATCGGGCTCGGGGAGCGCCAGCTTGTTCACCTTTCCGGCCGGGTTGAGCGGAATCTCGTCAATGGCCATATAGCAGGACGGGATCATGTACAGGGGCAGACGCGTGCGGAGCTTTTCCGCCATCTCAGCCGGATCGAGCTTCTGTTCGGTTTTGTGATAGGCGCACAGATAGCGGCTTCCGCCCCGCTCCCAGGCCTTGACCGCGGCGAAATCCGTATGGAGCACCTCCCGAACCGCGAACTCCACTTCCGCCGGTTCGATCCGGTTCCCGTTGATTTTGACCATGTCGTCCACCCTGCCGATCAGGGTGTAGTTCCCGCGCTCATCCTTCACCAGGTAGTCATTGTTTTTGAAATAGGTCACGCCGTCCACGCTGACAAAGCTGTCCCGGGTCTCATCGTGCAGGTATCCCCGGAAATAGGGCAGGCGGATGCACAGCACGCCTTCATGCGGGTTCTCCCTTCCATGTTCATCCAGAAGAACAATCCGGGTGTTCTCATCCGGCGTGCCGATTGGCGTGTTTTTGTAGGGCCTGTCAATATCAAAGAAAAACGGCA
>OMRS01000280.1 GCA_900313545.1 uncultured Eubacteriales bacterium
CCATGAAGCTGGCCGCCTCCTTCGCACTGGCCTCACTGGTCTCCGATGAGGCTCTCTCTCCCGGCTTCATCCTTCCCCTGGCCTTTGACCCCCGCGTGGGTCCCGCCGTGGCGAAGGCCGTGGCCGGGGCGGCCCGCGAGAGCGGCGTGGCTAGGCGTTAAAAAACAGGCTTCCCCCGGGAACAGGGGGAAGCCTGTTTTTCATTGTACAGGAATATATTTTTTGTTGTTCAGCCTTATGGAAAACTCTTCCGGTGAGAGGGGCCGGTCAAAGAAGAATCCCTGGATCACATTGCATTCCGTCTGCTTCAGGAACCCCAGCTGCTTGGAGGTCTCCACGCCCTCCGCCACGATCTCGCAGTTCAGGTCCGAGAGCATCTGGATCATGTTGCGCATGATGGTGGCATCCTTCTTGACGTCCTTCTCAATGTTGTCGATAAGGCTCTTGTCCAGTTTCACCACGTCAAAGTCCAGCTCCTTAAACTGGTTGATGGAGCTGTATCCGGTTCCGAAATCATCCATGCTGATCTTGATGCCATTGCGCTGCATGATCACGATAAACCGGTTGATGAGCTCCCTGTCGGCCAGGTCCGTGGTTTCGGTCAGCTCAATCTCGATGTAATGCGGGTTGATGTCCCACCGTTTGAGGATCTCCAGGGTTTTCCCGGCCAGGTCCGGCTCGGCCAGGTTTTTCCGGCTGTAATTGACGGACACCCGCACGGGTTCCAGCCCCATGTCGATCCAGGAGCGAAGATCCCTGCAGACCTGCTCCAGCATATAGAAGTCCAGCCGGGTCACTTCCCCGGCCTCTTCCACAGCGGGAATGAAGATGCTGGGCGGAATGCTCTGTCCGTCGACCATCCACCGTGCCAGCGCCTCACAGCCGCACAGCTGCATGGTGTCACAGTTGACCTTAGGCTGGTAGTAGGCCACGATTTCCCGCCTGCGCATGGCCTCGGGGATCCGGGCCACCAGGCGCTTGCGTTCCACGGCTTTTTCCATCAGCTCCTGCGTAAAGACCACTGCCCGCTCCCCGGAGCGCTTTGAAAACTGAATCGAAATCGCGGCATTGTTCACGATGTCAAAAATGTCGTTTTGCCCGCTGGCCAGGTTGACGCCCATGCGCACATCCACGTGAAGGGCCTTCTTTTTTCCCTCCTGCATCAGGATGCATGTCACCCCGTCCCGGACCATTCTTTCCACCCACTGCACAGCGCGCACCCGCTCCAGCAGCAGGAAGAAGTTGTCCCCGCCCAGGCGGCCCACACACTCCTTTTCCTCATGGACGGACTCGCGCAGCATGGCGGCCACCTGCCGGATCACCTCGTTTCCGGCTTCGTTTCCATATTTTTTGTTGATATCCTTGAAATCCACCAGATTGAGGAAAATTCCGGCACTGTCCTCCAGTCTGCTTCCCAACCTTTTGCCAAAGCGGTGGATGCCCCTCGAGTTCCACAGTCCGGTCAATGTATCCCTGAAGGGAATTTCGCTGATCACCGCCTGCATGTCGGTCCGGGTAAGCAGCAGGGACACCATCTTGGAGATATTGCGAAGGACACGGATATCCTCCGGGCTCCACTGGACCCCCATCCCGGGGAACATCCTGATCTCTCCATGCTGGGAAGCCAGATCTGAAAAATCAAGAACGATGGCTTTCTCCCGGGGAGTTTGCGTGGGGCCAAAGTCCATCGTGACGGGGACCACCTTTCTGGAATTCCCGAAATAATCCTCCACCGTTTCAAGGCTGGCTTCGATTTTTGCCAGACCGATGGCCTGCGCGATGGGTGTCAGGTTCCGGTTGAAGGTGTCAAATACCCGCTCGATATTGTCATCGGCCAGGTCCATCTCTTCAAACAGCGTCACCATGCACTCATAAAATATCCGGTGGTCCATATCCTCAGCCTGCTCCTTCCCTTTCTCCCGCATGCCGTCGGGAGACCCATATTAGTGATATTGTACCACAAAGTCCGCTCCTTCGGGGACATCTTTCCTGCAGTTCTTCCCGGAAGTCCGCCGTTTCCGCGTGAACAGGGTCCTTTTCCCTCTCAGGCGGTTGCCCCGCTCTTTCCGGCTTTTCCCAGCAGGTAAAAGGCAATGGCCGCCGCACAGCCCACGTTGAGAGAATCCACACCCGGCTGCATGGGGATCACCAGGCGGTGTGTGCAGGCTCTGGCCACGGATGCGTCAAGCCCATCCCCCTCGCTCCCCAGCGCCACCGCCACGCGCTCCCCGGCGGCCGGAACAAACGTCTCCAGGGGCTTTGCATCCTCCGAAAGCATCAGGGCAAGGGTGGTCACCCCCGCCTGTCCCAGCAGGTCAGGCCACTCCCTCTCCGGGATGCGGGCACAGGGGATCCTGAAGGCTGTCCCCATGCTTACCCGCAGCGCACGCCGGGAAAACACGTCCCCGCAGGAGGGCGTGAGCAGCACGCCCTCCATGCCCATGGCCGCAGCGCTTCGCAGGATGCTCCCCAGGTTCTCCGCATCCCGGACCCCGTCAAGCACCACCAGGCGCTGCGCCTGCTGCAGGAGATGCTGCGCATCAGCCGGTTCGGGACGGTCAAAGGCGCACAGGTATCCCCGGGTCAGGGCGTACCCTGTCAGATTGGAGAGGACTTCACGGGAGGCTGTATACACCGGCACATCCCCTATCCGGGAGAGCACCTCCCTGGCGGGTCCCTCCGCCTGACGCCGCTCCATGAGCAGGGAACGGGGCCTGCAGCCTGCCTCAATCCCGGCCAGAATCACCTTGGTTCCCTCCGCAATGCAGACTCCCCCGCTGCCCTCACGGCGCAGCTGCGGTCCTGTCAGCCGGGCATAGACATCCAGCTCCGGCGAGGCAAATTCTTCGATGTCCACGATGTTCGCCATTCCAAACCTCCAGTTCATCTCAAATGTGTGCTGCTGCATGCTCATCCACATTCCGCATGCAGGCAGTCCACACGGCCGGGGCAGCTCAAGCATCCTCCTGCGAACAAAAAAGCGCAGCTTTCGCTGCGCTCATGGTGCTTTGTTTTGAGACCCGAGATGCCGCTGCTGCCATTTTTCCACCCACCATCTCG
>OMRS01000285.1 GCA_900313545.1 uncultured Eubacteriales bacterium
AGCAAAAAAACCGCCGAGCATATTTCAGACAGCCGCCAGTTCCACGGTTCCACAAAGTCCACCACCAGCCGCCCTTCAAAGGGCTCATCCAACCAGATCCGGATCGTGTTGTTCGTTCCGTTCTCAATCGGGAACAGCTTTCCTGACTCGTCCCTCACCTGATAATGGGGATAATTGAACCGGGGGACCTCCAGCCATCCCTGTCCGGAAGAGACCGCCTGAACCTCCATGTGAAGTCCTCTTTCCGAAACAACGCTGGCCCGGACATTTTCCGAAGCGATTTTTCCGGTCAGCTCCTTCAGGCTTGTCCCCTCCATCAGGTATTCCGTGCCGTTGAGATGTTCCTTCTGCATGCCCGCATAACCCTCCAGTCCAAAGGTGTACTCCTCCAGTTCCGCACTGTCCAGACGATGGGTCTGGCGCGCGCTCTGCAGGTATGCGCCCGTAAAGGCGCTCACGGCAAGAACAAGGAGAAGCGCGGATACAGGAAACAGGCGCCCCATCGTCAGGATGCCCTTTTGATCCATGGTTTCCATCACCATGCCTGCAAGCAGCATGAGCGCTGCCGTCAGGGGGCCGATATACCGGGTAAGGAACTGTACCTGCACCAGAATCCGACCGATCCTGGTCGTTTCAATCAGCATGTCCCACGGGAAATACGCAGAGGACAGAAAAAACAGTCCCGCGCAGATCCAAAACAGCGTCCGGAGCTTCCTGTCCGCCCGTCCCAGCACCATCAGGCAAAAGGCCACCAGTGCCCCCAGCATCAGCAGAAGCCCGGGGGTCAGCTGCAGACGGTACAGGGTTTCAGAGGAGACTTTTCCGTCCGTGTTGCGGAAGAAGGCAAACAGGTCCGCCACATACGTCCCCGACCACTGAAGCGGCACGTACTGGACCATGCCTCCCCTCACCAGGGTATTGACCGTGAGGAAATAGTCAAGGAATGGCACGATAAAGGCCATTCCTCCGACCAGAAAATACAGAGACGCCTTCAGATAGATGCGAAGGATCCTTGCCCGGAAGGTCCGTTTGAACAGGGCCAGGGCAATCAGGAGCAGCACGACCCCGCAGATCTCCAGCGACAGCAGATGCGAGTACAAAATTCCCAGCAGCCCGGTCGCCAGAAGAAGTGCCGGCATCCGCTCGTCCCTTCTGTCATCGGGTTCGGCATAAATCTGCCACAGGGCCAGAGCGATGACCGGAAAGAACACAAAAGAGGCTGTCTCTCCCACCGCGGCGCGGACATACAGATCGGTCAGGCGATAATTCCCGGTGACATACGCCGCGGCAGCCAGCGTACAGGTCTCCTGCTTTCTAAAAATCTTCCTGCAGCACAGATAGGCGGTGGCGGTCGTCAGCACGTTGATCAGGACAACATAGAGCTTGTAGGCTGTATAGACGGAAAACCCGAGTATCCGCAGCAGCGCCGGGAAATACAGCAGCAGCGAGCCATAGTAGACCGAGACGGGAAACCCGTATCCCCCGTTGAAGGACGTTTCAAGCCGGACCGGGAATTCCCCGTGAAGGATTCCCTGCGCAATTCCTTCGATTCGCTGGGCATGAAAGCCAAAGTCATGTCCCGGACTCATCCCCCGGGTCAGGATCGGAAGAGTCGAAAAAAAGACGATCATGCCCAGTTCCAGACAGGTCCTTCGGTTTCGCTGAAAAAACGTCGTCTCCTTCCAGACTCTCACAAGCGCCGTCGCCGCCAGCCACACCAGCAGCAAAAGGCGCCAGTTCGCGCTGTTTTCCCGCACGGCCACCCGTGAAAGCGTGAAATTACCCCGTCCGGCATACTGGATGGGAAGCGTCAGTCCGCTTGCCTCCAGCTTGACATAAAAATGATAGACCGTCACAGGACGCAGGCTGCTGATATAAAAATCATTCGCCGCCACGCTGTTTTTGGAGCTGTAGGCCCAGGGGGAGCAGATCGCGTCCTCATCCGTGTCGCACTCCATCTCCAGGGTATAGCTCCCCGGATGGAGCCGGAGATAGGGTCCGTTCAGGATCACCTCTCCCCGGGCGGGCAGGGGCGTGAGGTCCCCCGCCTCCAGGGTCCACCGGCCCGGTTCCTCCTCATAGGTCATCACCTCCGAGGAGAAATCCCGCAGGTCCACCTCCATTTTCCAGGGGAACAGCTCCGTTTTGACAATCATGCAGGTCAAACACAGTACGCCCAGAATCTGCAGGCAAAGAAGTCCCCTCCATTTTCGCTGTTTCATCTTTCAAGTCCTTCCTTCGCCGCATTCGGGTGCGCTGTCACTTTTTGAAAGGTGCGTTGGCATCCACCGCGTCCGAGTGCCCGACCCCCAGAATCTCCGTGGTCTCCCTCGGGGTCGTCCTTCCGCCGGCATAGCGGCCGATGCGGGTGATCTGCTTTCCCATGAAGGCCATGACCGCCGTCTGGCCTCCGTCCATATTCAGCGCCTCCTGACAGCCATGGCGCTCCAGCACGTCCACCAGGAACGCGATGTCCACACCGACGCTGATTTTCTGCATCCTGCCCTCTGCCAGCACCGCCACATAGTGCCCGGGCTCCACCATGCCGATGGCGCACCTGGGCTGCTCGGTCCGGCCGCTGGTCATTGTTTCCAGGAAGGGATTGCGTTCCCCCGCCCGCAGCAGATAGGGCCCGAAGGAGAACACGTCCACGGCACCGTCATCGAGATACGCCTGCGCACTCAGTTCGTCCGAGTGGTACACGCCCCAGTGTCCGTCCTCGTAGAGCGCGAGGGTATCCAGATTCGGGAACTGCCTCCGGTTCATTTCAGGCACCCGGTCATAGAGCATCTTCCCGCCCCGGATGACCATCCCCGTAATGGTCTTTCGTCCCAGCCGGTAGCTGTAGTAATCGGTGTTCATGCCAAACACCACCTGGTTGTTCCGGGCGATATACTCCGTCTGGACCGTCTTCTTTGTGGGATTCTCCGGCTCGTTCTGGATGACCCCGAAGCGCTCCGCCTCACAGTCGCAGAAGACCTGCGCCTCGTACCAGGTGATCACCTTCTGCGGGGCAAAGATGCGGTCCACGCGGACCACCAGCGTGGGACTGGCATAGAACCAGATTCCGTTGTCGGCGTCCTCCAGGATCGTCTCCCCGGACAGGGGATATCCGTCCGCATCCAGCTCCGGCTGGGGTACCGGCCAGAGAACATCGGCCCGGGGTCTGGGCAGCTTTCCGCTGCGGTCCGGGGCCTTGAGGGTCAGTCCGGAGCTCGTCATGGACGAGGGAGCCTGCGCCGGGGCCTCCTGCTGCGTCCCCCGCTCCGGTTCTTCCGTCTCTTTCTGGATTTCTGCCGTTTCCGGCACCTCCATCTGTTCCTGCGTCGGATGAAAAAAGAGTTCCTCTTCATCCTCCGGCCAGGAAGGCATCATCTCCGCCTTTGCGGGAGCAGCCGCCACTCCGGCGCCTGGGTTTTCCGCTTTCTCTGCCGTCTCCTCCTCCGTCACCGGGGTTCACCCTGTAATTTCAGGGAGCGGTTCCCTCTGCAGGATGTTATCCTGTGCCTTCGGTTCCTTTTCAGGGATATGCTCCATGAAGTCATTCATGGTTTCATCCCTTCCCACCGCCGAGTAGGCCAGTCCGAACAGTTCACAGCTGGTCGACCCTTTCGGGTCCACCGAGAAGGCGGTGGTCTGCTGGGTCACATGCAGCTTGTAGGCCTCCCTGGCCAGCTCCAGCCCCGTCTTTCCCCCGAAGGACATGAGCGGCGTGTCCCAGCTCATGTGGCGCATCTGTTCCTTATAAAGGTGCAGATAGAGCTTTTTGACCTGCCAGGTGCCGTATTCGGCCGCCGACTCCGGCAGAAAGGAGGGATCTGCGGTTTTGTCCATGATCTTCATCATCGCATCCGCGCAGAGCATGTGCACCCCGTGGCCGTATTCTCCCTTGACATCGTGGGTCACCACGACCTCCGGCCGGGTGCTCCTCACCAGGTCCGTCACAAACCGCTGTACGGTCTTGGGGCCCCATTTCTCATATGCCTTCTTGAGGCGGCTGGAATAGGAATCCCAGAAGGGACCAATCACCGGATAGTGACGCACTCCCAGGAACCACAGGCCATTGAGCAGCTCGCTGCGGCGGGTGGTGTTGGACATGGTCATCACGGCCACGCACACATCCAGGCCCCGTTCCTGTCCGTATTCGGGAATCAGCCCGCCAAAGAACAGCAGCTCATCATCCGGATGTCCCACCAACAGCAGAAGATCCGCCTTATTCAGGGGCGGCTGCCACTGCTGCACCCACTCCGGCAGCGTCCCCTCCCCGAAGACCATGAGTTCATTGACCTTCCAGAGCGTCCTGTTTTCCGCGGTGTCCACAATCCGGAAATGCGTCTGGCTTCCCAGGTTCAGCACCACATGGGCATACTCCGTGCTGCCGTCCATCAGATGCACCCACTGCCCGTCCTGCCAGGTTTCCACCGCATAGGCTTCGGGGATCTCTCCAAAGCACAGGTACAGCCAGGATGCGGGGGACATCGCCGGGGTCTCAACCTCGATGACGCAGCTGGTCCCCTTTTTATTGTTCCAGTAAGTGGTGTACTGTCCGTCCAGCATGGCTGCGGTAAGCTTGTCCGGAGAGGTGATCTGACAGCTTCCTGTCAGGTTCTCCGCCACCTGCGAAAGCCCGGCTCCCGCCAGGAGCACAAACAGGACCGACAAAAAGACACCGATTGTTTTCTTCATCTATGCATTCTCCCCCGGGGAGCCCGTCTCCGCATTCCCATTTCCATGTCCCTGCAGTGCACGAAGTGCCTGAAGAATTTCCAGATACTCCTGTATGGACAGCCTTTCCGGCCGGACCTTTTCATCCATTCCCAGTTTTTCAAGGAGCCCCCTTGCGACCTCCCGGGG
>OMRS01000404.1 GCA_900313545.1 uncultured Eubacteriales bacterium
CTTCTTTCTGCCATAGCCCCGAAGGAAAAGGATTCTGCCCGGGCGCTGTAGAATCTTCTTATATAAGGAATAAATATGGCACACCATTGCAAGGAGGTCATGATGAAAACGAAGCAAAAAAGCGGTATCATGCGGGATGCTGTCGTCGGCAGCATCATCGTTGCCGTGATACTGGTCATCGGCACTCTTTGGACGGGACACAGCACCAGTGGGGATACAGAAGATGCCGTCCATACGGTGAGCCTCCTGTATCTCGACGAACTGGCAGGGCGGAATGAGCAGATGGTGTCCTCGACCTTGTCCGGCTGCATCACCAATATGAATATTGCCATCGACCTTCTGGAAAAGGACAATCTCGCAAGCATCGAGAATCTGCAGGCCTATCAGAGGCGGATGAAGCAGCTCTACGGATTGGAAAAATTCGCCTTTGTCGATACGGACGGCCTGATCTATACCTCCCTCGGCACCCGCACGGACATCGACCAGTACCAGTTTGACTACCACAACCTTGCGGAGCCGGAGATCTCCCTCAAGAATACCAAAGGGGAGAGCAAGAAGATCATCATTGCCGTTCCGGTAGACCGCCTTCCCTTCCTGGGCAAGGAATTGGTGGTCTGCTTCATGGAAATTGACATGGCGCGCATGCTGAACAACATTTCCCTGCAATCCGGCAACCAGAACAACACCTTCTGCAATATCTACACCATGGACGGCATCTCCCTCACAAATGTCGTGCTGGGAGGACTGGCCGGGGAGGACAATCTCCTGGAAGCGTTGGAACACGCAGACTTCCAGCGCGGCTCCACCTTTGCTGCCATGAAAGAGGACTTTGCCAACCGGAAACAAGGCACGGCTTCCTTTGTCTACAATGACATCCGGGAGACCATGTGCTATGTCCCCATCCACGGCACGAACTGGATGCTGGCCTACCTCATACGGGAAAGCGTCATCAGCGACAAGATCAGTTCCATCTCCGAGGACATCGTGCAACGCAGCCTCACCCAATCCCTCCTGACGGCCCTGGTGCTCCTGGCCGTGTTCGGCATGATGATCCGGCAGAACCGCAATGCCGCCCGACTGGCTCTGGAAAAGGAAGTTTCAGAAACGGAACACAGGGTCAAGCAGCACGAACTGGAAGAACAGCTGGCCCTTCAGGAAGAGCTTCTGCAGCAGGAGCAGAGCAGAACCCAGCAGGACAATATGATCACTGCCCTTGCCTCCGATTACCGCAGCGTCTATTATGTCAATCTGGACAGCAACGAAGGCATCTGCTACCGCAAGGGCTGGGATATCTGGGATGCCGTGGAAGTCGGCGAACACTTCCCCTTCCGTGAGAAATTCCTGGCCTACGCAGACCGCTTTGTGGCAGAGGAATACCGCGAAGGCTTCCGAAACTTTGTGGAGCCATCCTCCATTCGGGAGGCATTGGCAAAAAACACTGTCATTTCCTATCGCTATCTCGTGAACCACGGAAAAGAAGACAGCTATGAGATGCTCAAGATGGCGCGGGCCCTAAGCGAGCAAATGGACGCCAACCATATCATCAATATCATAGGCGTCGGCTTTACGGACATTGACGACGAGATGCGCGATTCCATGGAAAAGAACCAGGCCCTGAGCGATGCTCTCAAGACCGCCGAAGAGGCCAACAAGGCAAAAACGATCTTCCTCTCCAACATGAGCCATGAGATCCGCACGCCCATGAATGCCATCATCGGCCTCGACAGCCTTGCCCTCCACGAGCCGGACCTTTCCCCCAACACAAGGGATTATCTGGAGAAAATCGACAGTTCTGCCAAGCATCTCCTGACCCTGATCAACGACATCCTGGACATGTCGCGCATCGAGTCGGGACGCATGGTCATCCGAAATGAGGAGTTTGCCTTTGCCAAGTTCCTGGAGCAGATCAACACCATTATCGGAGGACAGTGCGAAGAAAAGGGCCTTGTCTATGAGTGCCGCCTGGACGGTCCCATTGCCGACTACTATATCGGAGACCATGGCAAGCTGCGGCAGGCCCTCATCAACCTGCTGGGCAATGCCGTGAAGTTCACGGACAAGGGCGGCAAGGTGACCTTCCTGGTGGAACGGATCGCTGGCTTTGGCGACAAGTCTACCCTGCGCTTCACGGTGAAGGATACGGGCATCGGCATGAGCAAGGAATTCCTGCCGAAACTCTTTGATGCCTTCAGCCAGGAAGATTCCACGGCAGCCAACAAATACGGAAGCTCCGGCCTCGGCATGGCCATCACGAAGAACATCATCGAGCGGATGAATGGCAATATCGATGTGAAGAGCGTAAAGGGAATCGGGACAGTCTTTGCTGTTGTTGTGACACTCCTGGATTCCGACAAGAAAGCGGATGAGGCCGGCGGCGAGGTGGAAATCCGTCCACAGGACATGACCGTCCTCGTCATTGACGATGATCCCGTCGCATGCGAACATGCCAAGGTGGTGCTTGAGAAGGCCGGAATTACCACGGAAACCGCCATGTCCGGCAAGGAAGCCATAGAAATGGTGCGCCTGCGCCATGCAAGGCTCGATCCCTACAATCTCATCATCGTGGACTGGCACATGCCGGAAATGGACGGCGTAGAGACCACGCGGCAGATCCGCTCCATCATCAACGATGAATCCGCCATCATCATCCTGACGGCCTACAACTGGGATGATGTGATGGAGGAAGCCATCTCGGCCGGTGTGGACAGTTTCATCGCCAAGCCCCTCTTCTTCGCCAGTCTCCTGGAGGAATTCCAGAATACTTTGAAAAAGAAGCAGGCCATCCTGTCTGCAGCAAAAAAAGCGGTGGAACTCAAAGGCCGCAGGATTCTCCTTGCCGAGGATATGATAGTCAATGCCGAAATCCTGAAACAGGTCCTCGCCATGCGTGAAATCGAGTCCGACCATGCGGAGAACGGCAAGATTGCCGTGGACATGTTCGCCTCCCATCCGGAAGGCTATTACGATGCCATCCTCATGGATATGCGGATGCCGGAGATGACAGGGCTGGAGGCAACCACAGCCATCCGGGCCATGGAACGCAGCGATGCCAGGACCATCCCCATCATCGCGCTGACAGCCAACGCCTTCGACGAAGACGTGCAGCGGAGCCTTCAGGCAGGTCTGAATGCCCACCTGTCCAAACCCGTGGAACCGGAACTATTGTTCAAGACCCTGGAGGGCCTCATCACAGATCCTTCCCCGAAAACGAAAAGGGAAGAAGCTCGTCAGGAGTGACAACCTTCACCACACCTTTCATATTTGCCATGAGGATGCGGGGAATGCCGAATTCCGCGATGAACTGGCGGCACATGCCGCAGGGGGCGCAGGGACCCTCCGTGTCCGCAACGATGGCAATCGCCTCAAGATCCCGCTCCCCCTCGGACACCGCCTTGCAGATGGCAGTCCGTTCCGCACAGCAGCCCACAGGATAGGAGGCATTCTCCACATTACATCCCCCGAAGACCTTACCGCTCTTTGTCTGCACAGCTGCCCCCACCTTGAAGTTCGAGTATGGCGCATAGGCGGATTCCCGATACTTTTTCGCAGC
>OMRS01000286.1 GCA_900313545.1 uncultured Eubacteriales bacterium
AAGAAGAAGTCCTGCAACCTGTCCGAGGCGGGCGTGCGCAAGGCGGAAAAATGGTTCGGCGTGAGCAACCTTGCGGACATCGACAACAATGAGCTGATGCACCACATCAACGCGGCGCTGCGGGCCCATGCCCTCATGCGCAGGGATGTGGATTACGTGGTGCAGAACGACGAGGTCATCATCGTCGACGAGTTCACCGGCCGCCTGATGCTGGGCCGGCGCTACAGCGACGGGCTGCACCAGGCCATCGAGGCCAAGGAGCACGTCAAGGTCCAGCATGAGAGCAAGACCCTGGCCACCATCACCTTCCAGAACTATTTCCGCATGTACAGCAAGCTCTCCGGCATGACCGGCACGGCCAAGACCGAGGAGGAGGAATTCAAGGGGATCTATTCCCTGGACGTGGTGCAGATTCCCACCAACCTGCCCATGATCCGCAAGGACATGAATGACCTGGTGTACCTGACCGTCCGGGGCAAGTTCTCCCAGGTGGTGGAGGAGATCGAGCGGCGCCACGCGACCGGCCAGCCCATCCTGGTGGGCACCGTGTCCGTGGAGGTCAGCGAAATGCTCTCCGACATGCTGACCCGCAGGGGGATCCAGCATGAGGTCCTCAACGCCAAGCACCATGAAAAGGAAGCCCAGATCGTGGCCCAGGCCGGACACTTCGGCGCGGTGACCATCGCCACCAACATGGCCGGCCGCGGCACGGACATCCTGCTGGGCGGCAACCCGGAGTACCTGGCCCGCCAGGCCATGCGCCAGAAGGGCTACGAAGAGGAGATCATCGAGGACGCCACGGGCTTCAACCGCAACGTCAGCGAGGAGGTGCTCAAGGCCCGGGAGGAGTACACCCGGCTCTACCAGGATTACAAGAAGCGCACCGATGCCGAGCATGACCGGGTGGTCGCCGTGGGCGGACTGCACATCATCGGCACCGAGCGGCACGAGAGCCGCCGCATCGACAACCAGCTGCGGGGCCGCAGCGGACGCCAGGGCGACCCGGGCAGCTCCCAGTTCTTCCTGTCCATGCAGGATGACCTCATGCGCCTGTTCGGCAGCGAGAAGGTCAGCGGCCTCATCAGCCGGATGGGCCTCAAGGAGGACGAGCCCATTGAGGCCAAGATGCTCACCGGGCAGATCGAGAACGCCCAGAAGCGCATCGAGGCCAGAAACTACGAAATCCGCAAGAACGTGCTGCAGTATGACGATGTCATGAACGAGCAGCGCAAGGAGATCTACGGCCAGCGCCGCCAGGTGCTCCAGGGCGAGAACATGCGCCAGACCATCCGCAAGATGGCCGACCAGCTGATCAGCGACGCCGTGGCGCTGCACTGCGGCAACGGCGACGTGGCCATGGACTGGGACCTGGAGGGACTGGAAACCAATCTGGAGCAGCTGTGCATCCGGCGGGGCTTCTTCAAGGCCCGCCGGGACGACATCGTCAAGGCGTCAAAGGAAGAGCTGGTGTCCATGCTCCAGAAGGAGGCCGAGGACTACTATGTCCTGCGTGAAGGGGTGTTCGCGGAGGCGGGCATCGACATGCGGGAGGTGGAACGGGTCTGGCTGCTGCGCTATGTGGATGAGCGGTGGATGGACCACATCGACGCCATGGACCACCTGCGCGACGGCATCGGGCTGCGGGCCTACGGCAACCACAACCCCATCACGGAGTACCAGATCGAGGGCTATGAGATGTTTGACGAGATGGTGGCCCTCATCCGCCATGACACCGTGCGCGCCGTGTACAACACCATGATCCGGGTGCAGCAGCGCCAGGAGGTCACCCGGGTCCAGGAGACCAACCTGGAGCAGGCCCAGCAGGCGGGCGGCGGCTCCGGTCCCCACAAGTCCTCCAAAAAGGTGGGCAGGAACGACCCCTGCCCCTGCGGAAGCGGCAAGAAGTATAAAAACTGCTGCGGCAGGAACGCGTGAGTCCCTGCGGGCAGATGCCATGTACCCAACGACCCAAGAAAAGGAAGTGAAGCAACGTGATCGAACTGGACATCTACCGCCAGGAAATGGCAAAAATCCGCGAAAGCATCGTTGAGGCAGGTGAGTCACTTTAACATCGCCGGACTGAAGGAACAGCTGGCGGAAATGCATGAGACCATGAACGAGCCGGATTTCTGGAATGATCTGGAGCGTTCCACCGCGGTGACCAAGAAGGTGCGCATCGCCGAGAACAAGGTGAACCACTGGAAGCACTTGGGCGAGCGGGCCGACGACGTGGAGGCCACCATGGAGCTGGCCGAGGAAATGGAAGATGAGGAGCTGGTGCAGGAGGCCGGGGCGCAGATCGAGGAGCTCCGGCGGGATCTGGAGGCCCTGCGCCTGGAGACCCTGCTGCGGGGCGACTATGACAGCTGCAACGCCTACCTCTCCCTCCATGCCGGCGCGGGCGGAACCGAGGCCCAGGACTGGACCCAGATGCTCTACCGGATGTACACCCGCTACTGCGAGCGCCACGGCTATACCGTCAAGGTCCTGGATCTGCTGGACGGCGATGAGGCGGGCGTCAAGAGCGTGACCTTTGAGGTGACGGGGGACAATGTCTACGGCTTCCTGCGCGGAGAAAAGGGCGTGCACCGCCTGGTGCGCATCAGCCCCTTTGACGCCAATGCCCGGCGGCATACCAGCTTCTCCTCCCTGGACGTTTCGCCCATCATCGAGGAGGAGATGGAGGAACTGGACATGGAGGATGTGCGCATCGACACCTACCGCGCCAGCGGCGCGGGCGGACAGCACGTCAACCGGACGGACTCCGCCGTAAGAATGACCCACATCCCCACGGGTATCGTGGTGCAGTGCCAGAATGAACGCAGCCAGGTGCAGAACCGCGAGGTGGCCCTGCGCATGCTCAAGAGCAAGCTGGTGGAGCTGCACGAGCGGGAGCGGGAGCAGAAGATGGCGGACATCAAGGGAGAAATGAAGAAGATCGAATGGGGCAGCCAGATCCGCTCCTACGTGTTCCATCCCTACTCCATGGTCAAGGACCACAGGACCGGCTACGAGACCAGTAATGTGGATGCGGTCATGGACGGCGAACTGGACGGGTTCATCACAGCATATCTGCAGATGCAGTAATACCGGAAAGGGCGCAATGCGCCCTTTCGTTTTTCACAAGGAGCATCATGAAGAGAAATGGATTGGGGGCAGGGTTTGCCCTGGTGCTGCTGCTGGTGGCGGCGGCATCGCTTCTTGGCGCGGCGGTGCGCCTGTCCGGGGAGAGCGCGCTGTACGGGAGCCTTTCCCGCAGCGCGGTGGAGGAACTGTACCGCAGGGAGGGAAGGGAGAAGGTGACCCGGGAGGACATCACCGGGGCCATCGGCCTTGATGAGGACAGCCAGGAGGAGGTGGCCCGGGAACTGGCGGCCTTCATGCGGGAGGAGAGCGAAACGCTCCCCCGCGTGCTGGGAGATAAGGAAGTGCAGCACATGTGGGATGTCCGCAGGCTGATGAGCTCCCTTGACCGCCTGTCCCGGGGGATGCTTCTCGTGTCGGGCATCGGGGTCCTGCTGCTTGCCCTCTGCAGGAATTCCTGGAGGGAAGCGACCAGGGCCCTTCTGGCAGGGGCGGTGCTCGCCGGGCTGGTCGTGGCGGTCTCGGTGCTTGCCGGGGGCATCCTGGGCTTTACCCGGTTATTTGAGCTGGTGCACCGGGTGGCCTTTGACAATCAGCTCTGGATGATGGATCCCGAAACACAGATCCTGATCCGCATGATGCCCTCGACCCTCTTTGAGCATGCCCTGCACCTGACGGTGGTGCGCGCTCTCTCCGGGATGCTCATCACCCTGGCCCTGCTGACCGGGGTGTACGTCCTGGTGCATGGAATGACCCTGCGGAATCTGCAGGCGGGAGGAAAAGAGTGAACTATCTCAGACAAGTGGAAGAAACTACACGAAGACTGATGCGGGAGGGGCATGCCACCCTCCTGGCGGTGGAATCCAGCTGCGATGAGACCGCGGCGGCCGTCGTCCGGGACGGACGGCAGGTGCTCTCCTCGGTCATCTTTTCGCAGATCCCCCTGCATGCGGTCTATGGCGGCGTGGTGCCGGAAATCGCCTCCAGGAGCCACGTGGAAAAGCTGGATGTGGTGGTGGACGAGGCGCTGCTGAAGGCGGGCATGAAGCTGGAGCAGATGGATGCCATGGCGGTGACCTGCGGTCCCGGGCTGGTGGGCGCCCTGCTGACGGGGGTTTCCCACATGAAGGCGATGGCCTATGCCTGCGGAAAGCCCCTGGTGCCGGTCAACCACATCGAGGGGCATGTGAGCGCCAATTATGTGGCGCACCCGGACCTGGAGCCGCCCTTCGTGTGCCTGGTGGCCTCCGGCGGGCATTCCCACATCGTACGGGTGCGGGACTACGGGGAGTATGAGCTGCTGGGGCAGACCACGGACGATGCCGCCGGCGAGGCGTTTGACAAGGCGGCCCGGGTGCTGGGGCTTCCCTATCCCGGGGGGCCTCTGCTGGACAGGCTGTCCGCGGAGGGGAATCCCCAGGCGCTGGCCCTTCCCCATGTGCAGACCCGGGGAAGGTACGACTACAGCTTTTCCGGCCTCAAGACCGCGCTCATCAACGCGGTGCACAGGCTGCGCCAGGCCGGACAGGAGGTTCCCGCGGCGGACATCGCCGCGAGCTTCCAGCATGCCGTGGTGCAGCAGCTCTCGGAAAAGGCCGTGATGGCCGCCCTGGAGACCGGGGCCGGGACCCTGGCCATCGCCGGCGGCGTGGCCAGCAACAGCGGACTCCGCCGGGAGCTGGAGCGGCGCTGCCGGGATGCCGGGCTGAAGCTGCGGATGCCCCCGCCGGTGCTTTGCACCGACAATGCCGCCATGATCGGCAGCGCGGCGTTCTATCGGCTGATGAAGGGGGAAACCGCGGGGCTGGAGCTCAATGCCTGTCCCTCCCTGTCCCTGGTCTGAACCGGATTCCGGTCGGGTTTTGCAGATGTTAAGGAAATGTTAAATACTCTGCAACATCGCGTAACATGGGTTAACAATTACACATTCAGAGTTATCCACATGGTTGAACAGAGATGCTGTGCACAACTGTGGATAAGTGTGGATAACCGTGCAGGAATGTGCATAAATCAAGGAATAACTGGAAAAATGACATGTGGATAACTTCAAAATACTGTGGACAACCTTGGATGAACTGTGGAAAACCCCGGGAGATGCGGTGGACAACCCTGGAAAAACTGTTAACAATTATGTGAAAACACGCACGAAGAACCGCGGGTCGGATGTGACGTCCGACCCGGAAAAACGCAGGACAGGGCGCAGTTTTCAGGGGATGGTGATACGGGTAGTCTCTTGACAGGCTGTGCATGGAATGCTAAGATTCGGTTCACATCAGCGATGAAGGGAACGGTCCGCCGGGATACGCCAAGCGAGGGAGAGAGGGTGCGAGCTCCTGCGGGGAAGGGCGGACGGATCATCCCGGAGCACTTTGGATGAGGGCATGTCCCCAGTCCGGACGGAACCGACCGTTATCTCGGAGATGAGCCTGGTTGTCCAGGGAAATTAGGTGGTATCGCGAGTCTTTCGCCCTAATGGGGGAGAAGGACTTTTTTTGTATCAATTTCTATGGAGGGGTTAGGAAATGAAACTCTGCGGCGCGGCGATCCTGATCGAGTGCCTGATCGAACAGAATGTCAAGACGGTTTTCGGTTTTCCCGGCGGCGCGGTGCTGCCGATCTATGATGAACTCTACAAGCGCCAGGACCGCATCAGCCATGTCCTGACCGCCCATGAGCAGCATGCCGGGCATGCCGCCGACGGCTATGCCCGTGCGACGGGAAAGACCGGCGTGTGCCTGGCCACCAGCGGTCCGGGCGCCACGAACCTGATTACAGCCATTGCCACGTCCTACATGGACTCAACGCCTACGGTGTTCATCACGGGCAACGTTCCCCAGAGCCTCATGGGGACCGATTCCTTCCAGGAGGCGGATATCTCCGGCATTACCATGCCC
>OMRS01000384.1 GCA_900313545.1 uncultured Eubacteriales bacterium
CTCCGGATGAACGGAGGTGTCCGAGCAGTCGATCTCAATGGCCGGATAGCCTTCGCTGTCCACGATGATGGTCATGTCCTCCCGGGCGCGGACGGCGGCAACGGTATCAAGGTTGACCGCGGCGGCCAGCACCCGCCCGTTGTTGTGGTCGGTGTGGTTTCCGCCGATCTCCGTGCGTCCCGGCGCCGAGAAGAACATCAGCCCCTCGCCCGGCGTTCCGAAGCGGCGGTGCCAGCGCTCAATCAGCTCCGCGTAGCGGGAGCGCTGCTGCTCAAGCCGCGCCTCACCCGGACCGTAGAGCTCCGCGATGCGGCTGACAAACTCTTCACTGTGACTGTACTTTTCCCAAGGAAGATACATAATTACTGCCTCCTGTTATTCAGGGTCTTCAGATGGCGCATCACCATCTGCGCAATGACGCCGGTCAGCAGTCCCGTCAGCAGTCCCGCCACCAGCAGAACCGGCAGATAGGTGACCAGCAGCTGCGGCGTATGGAGCACCAGCGCCGCCATCAGGGTCTGACCCACATTGAAGCCCACCGCGCCCAAGGCGCTTGTCCCCATGACGGACATGCTCTTCATCCTGTAGACCAGGATCATGAATGCCACGGAGCAGATGCCCCCGGCCAGGGAATACAGCATGGCGCTCATGTTCATGTAAATCAGCCAGCTGAGCAGTGCCTTGAGCAGCGCCAGGACCAGGGTCTGGCGCACGCCCAGGATATACAGGCTGTACACCAGAACCGAATTGGCCAGGCCCAGCTTGATGCCCGGGATCGCCACATTCAGCGGGAACTGGCGCTCAATCAGCCCCAGCACCAGCATCAGCGTGGTCAGAAGGCCCGAGATGGCCACCACCTGCGTGCGGTTTGTTCGCATTCTCTCTGTTCACTCCTCCGCAGGAATCATTTCCACCTGCACCTGGTGGGGCAGGCAGATAATATAAGAGGAAAGAATTCTCGTCCTGTAGTTATCCGGGGTGACCTCCCCTTCTCCGACGCAGTCCTGGTTTTCACAGGTGGAGGATTCCATATAGACGCTCTCCGGGGTGATATGGACCCTGTTTGTCTTTCCATCATCCTGCCGTATCGTGATAATCTTGTCCCTGTCCATGGGAATCGGATCCCCGTACTGGCGTCCGCCCACGGTGATGACCACATATCCCCGGACCTTTTCGGCCTTTTCAGGCATGGGCGGGCCCATCATGCCGGCATCCTCCGCGCCCGGGGCCGCTGCGGGCGCAAAAGCCGCGCTCCCGGGAGATGCGGTCTCCGCCTGGGGCTCCAGCGTCTGCAGGGGAAGCTCCGTTCCAGGCGCAGTATCCGGCGCCGCCGGTTCTTCTTTGGATTGCGCCGGAGAGGGGGATTCCTTTGCCGCGGGCGCCTCCGGGGTCTCCAGGACCGTCACGGCATCCGGTGAGAGCGTCATCTGTGCGGTTTTTCCCTCCAGAGTGGGGGGCGCCTGCATGCGCGAGACGGCAAACAGGCCTCCCGCCGCCAGCAGGATCCCCGCCACCATCAGAACATCTCTTCGGATCTTCATTCCTCCGCCGCCTTCTCGTCATCCAGTTCAAGAGCAAGCCGGTTGTCCCCGGTGCTCCACAGATGCTCCAGGCGGTAATACTCCCTTTCCTTCTCGCCAAACACGTGCACCATCACATCGCCAAAGTCCAGCACCACCCATTTCCCCTGGTTGATGCCTTCCTTGCGGCGGACAAACACCTCATGCTTGGCCAGTTCCTCCTCCACATTTTCCGCCAGTGCCTTGACCTGCGGAACGCTGTGGCCGGTGGCAATCACCATGTAGTCCGTGATCACCGTCAGTTCTTCCACGTGCAGTGCAACGATGTCGCGGCCCTTCTTGGCATCAAGCGCCTTGGCGGCCAGGTTGGCAATTTCTCTTGCTTCCATATGTCTAGTCCCCTTCCCCTTTGTATTTTTTCCCGGCTACTTCCGGGCGTATTCATATTCCTCCAGGGCGGCCATGGTGTCAGGATGCAGTTCCTTCCCCTGCTCAAGGACATGATGCATGCTCTGCAGCAGCGCCGTGTGCATGGCCTCGTCCAGGTCCTCATGACACAGCGCCCGCAGTTCCTCCAGTCCCGGATAGGGCTTTCGCGTGGGTTCGATCATGTCCGCAAGATAGATGATCTTCTCCAGTCTGGACATTCCCGCCCGGCCCGTGGTATGCCACCGGATGGCATCCAGGACCTCTTCATCCTTGACTCCGTACACCGTTTCGGCCATGGCCCGGCCCGCCACCGCGTGCATGAGCGCCTTTGATTTTTGTGAAACCGCATCGGTGGGTTCGTTTTTCGCCATTTTCAGCATCTGCTCCAGGGTCATGCACTTGGCACAGTCGTGGAGCAGTCCCGCCAGTCCCGCCTTCTCCTCATCCTCCCCAAAGGTCCTCGCCATGTCGATGGCGGTCTTCTTGACCCCCATGGTATGCGCGAAGCGGTCCCTGGTCAGATCCTTCTGAAGCCGGTACATCATTTTTTCACGATTCAATCTGTTTTCCGCCGTTTCCAATGAATTGCCGCGCATCTCCGGTTTCCCGGGACGCACAAACTCAGGGTATTATACACCAAAGATCTGTTCCTTGAAAAGAACCTGAAACGGGCCGTTTCTGTCCGCTCCCGTCCGCCGTTACGGGGCTTCCCCGTAGATTCTCCTCATTTCCTCCGAGAATGTCCCGTCCTCCCGGTGGGTCACCAGCAGCGGTTCCACGATCATGCCCTGAC
>OMRS01000349.1 GCA_900313545.1 uncultured Eubacteriales bacterium
TGAACTCCTTCCCCCGGTAGGTTGCCGGATCCGCGAGCAACTGCTCGTAGCTCGGGCTCACCATTCTGGTGCGGAATGCGACAATGGTCTCCTTTTCCGTCATCTCACGGGTCAGCTCGAGGGTGGCCACGGTATCCTGGCAGTCCTTGGCCCTCGCCGTAAAATCAAAGGCATAGGTTCCGAAGTTGTTCAGGGTCAGCCGGATATTGAATCCGCCGGTCTTGTCCGCCTTCACATTGGCGGAGTTCCCCGGGCCCTTGACATAGACCGTGCCGCCGGGCTCCGTCACGCCCCTGACAACCACATTTGCTCCGGTAAAGCTGCGGTTTTCCGGCTCCGTAAAGGTCAGCTTTGCCGCGGGGCGCTCAAAGGTCACCGTCGCCCGGGCGGCCGTTTGCTCACAGGTCACCAGAATGTCATTGACGCCCTCCGAAAGCGGGAGGCGCATCACGAACTCTCCGCTCTGGCTGGCGCTGGCCTTGCCGGCGGTCTTTCCGTTCACCTCAGCCGTGACCACCTTCCCGGCCGCCGCGGAGCCCGAAAGGACGATCTCCCGGGCATACACCACCGAAGGAATCTCCCGAACCACCAGGTCTCCCTGGGTCTCAAACCGCACGTTCGGGATTTCCGCAACCGGCGTGGGGGACGGGGTCGGGGTGGGCTCAGGCGTGGGCGTCGGGGTCGGATCCGCGAAGCTGCTCAGCAGCTGGACCCGGCTGATGACCGACACCACGCTGGCATCATCCTCCGTCTGCGGCACGCGTCCCACGATGGGCAGGTTGAACACAAACAGTCTGCCCTTGTACAGCGTCAGGTACCTGACGCTGTACACCGGCATCGAGCCGTACATGGCCGAGGAGGTCAGCCTCAGATAATCCGGCAGCACCGGGGACCAGTCGCACTGGGCATACATGCCGCTCATGCGGAATTCCTCGATAAAGGCCTCCTTTTCCGCCGGAGACATCTCCGAAAGGGTTCTCTCCCCGTACCGGCCCGTTTGCAGCACGCTGACGGAGATCTGGCCTCCGGCCTCCGGGAAGACCTCCATCACGATTCCGGTGGACAGATAGTTGGACAGCACCGCCTCCGGCGTGGTGCCCAGTTTCGCGAGAAACTCCGCCTTGGAATTCACATTGATGCGGGTCAGCACCTGCTCATCCTCCCGCATCTCATAGCGGAACCCCTCCTCGGGAAAGACATAGATGGCGCTTTGCGCAAGCGCCCCTCCCGCCAGAGCCAGAAGAAGCAGCAACAGCAGCAGCAGCCTTCCCTTTCTTCCTGTCATATAGGTCTCCTTTCTCCGTCCGTCTGTCTGGGACGGTGCAGTATGGCCATTGCGTAAAACAAGACGACATTCATCGGCGTCATCTGTCCCAGGGGCTGACTTTCCATGAAGCCGGTCAGCAGGATGGCGCCGATCAGCAGAAACAGCGTCACCCGGGAACCCGTCATCCGTCCCCGGACAAATTCCAGGAGGAGGGGCCACAGGACCAGCAGCAGGAAGGCCGCCTGCAGAAGGAAGCCGACCAGTCCAAAGTCCGCCATAAACTGAAGATAGGTATTGTGAACCGCGGAGGAACCGTCCTGTTCATGCACGGTCCCCTCCACAATCAGGCTGCCCGTGTTGCCGATCCCGCGGCCGATGAACATCTTGGAGGGCTCCTTTTTCCACAGGTCAAACAGGTTTTTCCAGAGATTGGTCCGGTCCGAGAAGGTGGAATCCACCGCCTGGCGCGGCACGTTCTTCCCCGGCACCGCCTCTGCCGGGGCCGGCGCTGCCGGCTGTTCGTCCTCTGCGCTCTGCGCATCGGCCGCGGCCACGATGCCGGCGGGTCTGCCCGCCTCCAGGTTCTGGTAATGGGACAGCGCCAGGCGGTTGATGCCCTGGCAGAGCGCATAGCCTGCCACAAGCACCGCCGCGGCGCACAAAATGCCGATGACCTGGCGGGCAGGCTCCTTCCTTCCTCCCGCAAGCCGCACCCAGACGGCAGCGGCGCAGGTCAGAATCATGACATATCTGGAGGTCCGGCTCTGGGTCAGAATCACGACCAGCACCAGGATCACCGAGGAAACGAATCCAAGAAGCCGAAGTACCGCCGATCTGCCGCTGAGCACGCAAAGGATGCTGAAATACAGGCAGCAGATCGCACTCATTCCCGCGATATTGTAGTGTTCCCCGCCATACAGGTAGCCCTTGACCACGCCGATGGGGGTCCCCACGCCGGAGGAAATCGTCCGTCCGGTGGCCGCGCAGTACAAAAGCAGCCCTCCCCAGATCACGCCGGTCAGCGAAAACAGAAGGGAGACGCCTTCCAGCTGCTGCTGCTTTTCCTCCTCGCTGCGCTCTGACACCGAGGCGTATACCCCGAAGAAGACCGCGGCATATCCCGCATTGGTGGCCATATTGTTGAAGGTCGCCCCGAATCTCCAGAGCATGGGGATGACTATCCACAAAAACAGCAGGAACAGGAGCGTCACGTCTCCCCCGCCGGCGCCTCCATGGGACCTCACGCGCTCCAGCCTCACCAGACTCAGCCCCACACCCCAGGGAAGCAGCGCATAGGTGTAGATATTCTGCAGCTGGGCTTCCACCCAGTACAGGGCATTGTTGTGAATGATTCCCTGATACAGCACCACCGCAAAAACAAACAGTCCCTCACAGCACAGTATGCCCGTGATCAGATTCAGCCCGGTTTTTCTCAGATCCCTCAGCATGATCCAACCCCATCCATCAAAAAAGGGGCAGGAGGATTACTCCTCGCTGCCCGGTTCAGTTCCGTCTCTCTCGTCATCCGCTGCCGGGGCTTCTGACTGTTCCGTGTTCTCCGTCCTGACGGTCTTTTTCTTCTGCCCATGCCTTCTGCTGCGGCGGCGCCTGCTCCTGCCTGTGCCTTCCTTTTTCTCGGTCTTCTCGGAAACCTCAGCAGTCTCTTCCTCCTGGGTCTGGCTCCTGAGCACAATCACCACATGCCGGTTGGGTTCCTCACCCTCGGAATGGGTGGTCACATAGGGATTGTCCTGAAGGGCCGTATGCAGAATCCGGCGCTCATAGGGATTCATGGGCTCAAGCGCAACGCGCCTTCCGGTCTTTACCGCCCTGCCGGCCATCCTGTTGGCCAGCCTGCGCAGGCTGTCCTCCCGTCTTGCCCTGTAATTCTCCGTATCCAGCGTGACGCGGATATAGTTGTCATGTCCGCGGTTCACCTGCAGGCTCGTCAGATACTGCAGGGCATCCAGGGTCTCCCCGCGGCGGCCGATCAGCACGCCCAGGGTATCTCCCAGAATGTGCAGGGAAAGGGTTTCCTCCGCATTCTCCGTCACATAGACATCCACGTCGAGTCCCATGAGGCGGGTGAGCTCCATCAGGAAATGCTGCGCCAAACCGGCCACAGTGTCTTCCGGCAGGATCTCCGGCGGTTCTGAAGGCGCGAAAACATCGTGCTTCGGGGTCTCCATCTCCTCTTCCCGGACCTTTGGCTTTTTGGCCGGACGGGGCTTGCGCTCGCTTCTGCGGGACCTTTCCTCTTCAGAACGGGAGACTTCCTTCTTTTCCCCGCCGTCCGCAGTCTCCTTCGGTTGTGCGGGAGCTTCCTCCACCTCCGGCGCGGATTTTTCCTCTGCCGGAGCGGCCTGTGCTTCGCCGGAAACCGCCTTGTTCTCCTGGGACTTTTCAGCCTTGGGAGCTTCTTTCTTCTCCTGGGTTTTTTCGGCAGCGGGAGTTTCCTTTTTCTCCTGAGGTTTTTCAGCCTTGGACGGCTCCTTCTTCTCCCTGGGCTTTTCGCTCTTGGGAACCTCGCTGCCCTCAGCGGGATTCTCTTCCTCTTTCCCCTGAGGCTTCTTTTCGGGTTCCTTCTTGGGTTTCTTGGGCTTTTCCTTCTGCTGGTCAAGGCTGAAGGAGCTGAGCAGATCGCTCAGACCGTCATCATCTTCCCGCTCGTCCTCTTTCGTGGTGATGCGGACCCTGGCCGGCTTGCTTCCAAACAGGCCGAACAGTCCCTTGGCGCCCTCCTGAAGAACTTCCACATGCACATCCGCAATGGTGGTTCCAAGTTCCCTGAGTCCATTGTCGATGGCTTCCTGAGTCGTTTTCCCGGTAAACTCGCGCTTCATATTCAGATGCCAACCTCCTCGGCCTTTGCCGATTTATTATCCTGCGCTTTGAAATACCTGTTGAAGCAGATGGTTTCCGCAATGGCATAGATGTTCGCAACCACCCAGTAAATTGCAAAAGCAGAGTTGTAGGTCGCGCAGAAATACAGGGACATAAAGAGCATCATGTAGATCATCATCTTCTGGCTGCCGGCCTGGGTCGGATCCATCTGGGTCTGGGCCATGGTCAGCTTCTGCATGATCACCTGAGTCGCCATGGAGAGGAGCGGAAGGATGAACAGACCGTTCCACTCCCTGTAAATCGTCAGATCGATGAATCCCAGCAGCTTCATGTTGCTCAGACCGCTCACGGCAGCGATATGGGGCGCATAGACCTGAGACTGCGTAAAGGGCGTCACGACATTGGTGATGTACTCCATCATCGCATTTCTGTCGGCGAAGTTCAGCACTTCAGGGATCACTCCGGTGCTGTGCAGCCGGGCGCTGACCTGATTCCAGACGCTGAAATCCACCAGCTGGAGGGATTTGACGTCAGGCAGGAATGTGGCAAAGGGAGTATCCGGCATCCAGAGGTTCTTGATCCAGAGGAAGGGTTCCACAAGAGTATGGGGGTCAATGTCCTGATGATGGTAGAATGTCAGATACTGCTGAACCAGCTGTTCATTTGCAAAGGTCCGCAGGGCATAGAACATGGCAAAGAGGATGACCATGGAGATCAGCATGGGAAGGCATCCGCCCAGGGGACTGACCCCCTCCTTGCGATACAGCTCCTGCATCTTCTGATTGAGCTTTTCCTGATCATCCTTGTACTTTTCCTGAAGCTCCTTCATCTTCGGCTGCAGTGTGCCCATTCTCATGGTCGAGCGGCGGCTCTTCAGGTTCAGCGGCATGACCACCAGTTTGATCAGCAGGGTAAAGACAACGATCGTCACCGCATAGTTGTTGATGACGCTGTAGAGCATTTTGATCAGCGTCAGTAACGCTGAATTCAGAAAGTTCATCTGATACAATTCCTCCTTGGCAGTCCCGGACCGCCATGCTGAATCTGATTAAGGGACCGGATCATACAGGTCTCCTTTATAGAAGGGATGGCACCTGAGTATTCTTCGAACGGCTAGGTACCCGCCCTTGAGCGCGCCATAGCGTTCAATCGCCTCAAAGGCATATGCCGAGCAGGTCGGCGTGAAACGGCAGCACGGCGCGTGCAGGGGACTGATTCGTCTTTGATAGAACCGAATCATCGCCAGAAACACTCGTTTCATCTCTTTCATTCCCCCGAATCCGACTTTGAAGTCTCCTCCGGCTGCACAAGCAGCCCTTTTTTCTTCAGAAGATACTTCGCCGAGCGCTGCAGCTGGTCAAATCTGGCATCCGCCGCAGGCTGACGGGCAATGACAATGTACAGTCCATTTTTCATCTGAGGCAGAAGCGGGCGCCACACCTCGCGCAGTCTCCTCTTGATGCGGTTGCGCTCAACTGCACTGCCAAGTTTCTTGCCCACGGAGAAGCCGATCTTCTTGCCGCGGTTGCCGACATGCAAGAGCACCATTTCACGGGACCCAAAGGAAGATCCCTTCCGGTACACATACCGGAACTGCGCGTTTTTCTTGAGACTGTATTCTCGCTGCAAACCGGACCGCCTCCGTGACTCCCAGATAAAAATGGATAAAAAGAAAAAAGTCCGTTCCCGGTCTTTGCCGGGCCGGACCGAGCGCTTTTTTGAAAAGCGGACTCCGCCTGTTGGCGGTATGCGTGTATTCGATTACACAGGATTGGAGACGGTCAGTTTCGCGCGGCCACGGGCACGACGGCGGGCGAGCACCTTGCGGCCATTCTTGGTGGACATACGGGAACGGAAGCCATGCACTTTCACGCGCTGACGCTTCTTGGGCTGGTAGGTTCTTACTGATGAAGCCATTATTCTTTCACTCCTAACGGATAATATTATATGAACATCTTTGAAAGTGCCGTGACAACGACACATTGTTCCGTGCAAAAGCACGGGTAGTATACTTCACATTTTCCAGATTAGTCAAGCATCAATTTGCTTCCGGCTTGACTTTGCAATGCTTTGAAATTATAATAACGAAAGAACAAAATGCTTTTGCCGGATCCTTCCGGCCATCCGGTCCCGGATCCGCAAACAGCACACCGCCAGGCGGAAGAGGACCTCTCCCGGCCTTCTTCTGTGCTCCATCTCCCTGTACAGGCGCGCATTTTCCCGCATCCTGACCTTCCATAGGAGTATCCCCCAACGGATATTCCTTTTTTATTGAAGGAGAAACCGCATGTTGAAAAAGAATGAGATCCATGAAATGCTCTGCGATTCCCTCGGTCTGGGCGCCCAGGGCGTCTGCCATCACGAGGGAATGGCCGTTTTTGTTCCCAACCTGCTGCCGGGAGAAACGGCAGACGTCAGGATCGTCAAGGTTGAAAAACGGTATGCCTTCGGCCGGGTCGAACATCTGAAGACCTGCTCTGCAGACCGTCAGCCTCCTTTTTGTCCCTCCTACAGGCGCTGCGGCGGATGTGTCTGTCAGCACATGAGCTACCCTGCTTCTCTCGCGTTTAAGCGCGACCAGGTCAGAGAACTGCTCCGCAGAATCGGCAAAGTCGAGGTGGAGGTTCCCGAAGTTCTCGGAATGGACAATCCTTATCATTACCGCAACAAGGCAACCTACCCCGTCGCACAGCTTCACGGCAGGCTTGTCTGCGGTTTTTACGCGCCCAGAAGCCATGACCTGATCCCCCTTCCGGAGATGGGTTGCCAGATCCAGGACGTCTCCTCGCTTCCCGCGGTCAACTGCGTTCTCTCATGGGCGCAAACGCATCATCTGCCCGCCTATGACGAGCTTACAGGAAAAGGAAGCCTTCGCTACATCATGACCCGGAGCAACCATGAGGGCAGAATGATTGTCTGCCTGGTCACCACCACAGCACAGCTTCCCTGCACCTCTGACCTCATCTCTTCGCTTCAGGAACAGGTTCCCTGCATCTCCTCCCTTTTTATCTGCGTGAACAGGAATAAAGGCAACGCCGTGATGAGCGACCAACTGATTCATCTGTGGGGAGACCCGGTCCTTCATACGCTGATGTGCGGACTGAAATTTGATGTTTCACCCGTATCTTTCCTTCAGGTCAATCATATTCAAACCGAAAAACTGTATTCTATCGCCCTGCAGTTTGCCGGTCTGACCGGAAGCGAAACCGTACTGGATGCATATTGCGGAGCCGGAACGATTTCCCTGATGCTGTCAAGGCATTGTGCCCATGTTGTCGGAATTGAGATCGTTGAAGATGCCATCCGAAATGCCTGGGCGAATGCCAGAAACAATCATTGCGACAACGTGGAATTTCATGCTGGTGCCGTCGAATCCGTCCTTCCTTCACTTGCTGAAAAGAATTTTCATCCTGATGTTGTGGTCCTTGATCCGCCGCGCAAGGGCTGTGAAGCTTCCGTCATTGATGCGCTTTGTCTTGTCCGTCCCAGCAGGATTGTCTATATTTCCTGCAATCCGTCGACTCTTGCAAGAGATCTTTCCCTGTTTTCCGGAAACGGCTATCATGTCAGACGTATCCAATGTGTGGATATGTTTTGCTGGACAGATCACATCGAGACTATAGTGTTGCTACAAAAGTTGAGCTCGTAGAAATCCTTTATTTTAAGCACTTTTACGAGCATTTCACCTTCGGTGAGACTGACTGGTCGAAGCGTGGAAAACGCCTTGAA
>OMRS01000073.1 GCA_900313545.1 uncultured Eubacteriales bacterium
CCACCAAATAAAGGTAACCAAAAGAAGGAAGACTGTCTGCTTACAGGCAGTCTTCCTTTGTCTACCAAATAAATATTCTTTTCCATTGGGTTCTCTCTGTCCAGGTCTGTCATATTAAGGCGCAGGAAATGCTGATACCCCGACAGGAAAGCTGGTAATGAATCCAGAATATGCCAGTGGTCGCCTGTCGCAAAGAGACTGGACAGGGCAGACCCTGATGTGCTCTGACAAACCAAATAAAAGTATGCACACCAATCTGTTCATGAAGACACCAAATAAAACGATCCTGGCCAGCGGTGCCGCGTAAGACAGCAGCTTTTTTTCTCCTACAGAACGGCAAAGATTGCAAACAGTAAAAGTGCTAATTCTTTCCATTTGGTATTTTTATAAGGTTTTGACCCCTTTCAGACTCAAATAATTTGCAATCTGACACACTGAACGTCGCACATCCCGAAGAATCGAAGCCGCTGCAGTTTCGCAGGTCAGTCTCCGGGGCTTACTTGCGGGTGATTTCCCCAACCAAAAACGCATCCATGAAGATCCTCATCTTTCATGGATGCGCTTTTTCACTTTTCTTCAGGCTGCGCTGCCGGGAGGGTGAAACGGTTCCTCCCTGACCGGGGGGGATTCGCCTCCCTGTGCAGGGCACCTTTCTCTCAGAAACGGGAAGCCAGGGACCGCGCCGCCGTCATCTGGTCTCCTCCTGGAGCTCTGGTTCTTTTCCTTCTTCCGGTGTCTCAGGGAAGCAGCTCTTTTCAATGAGGTCCAGCACTTGCTCCCGTCCCGTTCCGTCCTCGGAGGAGAAGGCGACCACCTGCCAGGGCTGCACCAGCAGTGCGCGGCAAATGGGCGCCAGGTATTTGAGCCGGGCACCTCTTGACACCTTGTCCGCCTTTGTCGCCACCACGGTAAAGGGGATTCCCGCCTGACGGAGGAAGGCATTCATCTCCCTGTCCTCCTGGGTGGGTTCATGCCGGATATCCACCAGATGGAAGACCTGGCAAAGGTGCTCCGTCCTGTCAAAATACCCCTGCATCATCTGCCCCCAGCTGAGCTTTTCCGCCTTGCTGACCTTGGCATATCCGTAGCCCGGAAGGTCCACCAGATTGAGTTCATCATTGATCCGGAAGATATTGATGAGCCGCGTCCTGCCCGGCTCGGAGCTGGTGCGGGCCAGCTTGCGCCGTCCGGTGAGCCGGTTGATCATGGAGGACTTTCCCACATTGCTCCGTCCTGCAAAAACCACCTCCGGCAGACCCATGCCCTCATAGGGGCCGTAATCCCGCATGGAAGTAATGAAGTCCGCTCGTTTTATGATCATGTCCGTTCTCCTCAGGCCAGGGTGTTTCCCGGAACTTCCAGACTTCCCGCGGGAAGCTCCTCCACCGGCAGCGGCTCTTCTCCCGGCATGCGTTCCAGCGCGACGCGGAGCACCTCATGAACATCCTCCACCGGAATCACGCGGATCGCACTGCGGACGTTCTTGGGGATCTTTTCGAGATCCTTGCGGTTCTCGCCGGGAATCACCACCGTGTCAATGCCTGCCCGGCGGGCTGCCAGCATCTTCTCCTTCAATCCCCCGATGGGCAGCACCCGCCCCCTCAGGGTCACCTCTCCGGTCATGGCCACGTTCTGCCGCACAGGGATGCCCGTCAGGGCCGACACCAGCGCGGTGGTCATGGTCACGCCCGCGCTGGGCCCGTCCTTGGGAACCGCGCCCTCGGGCACATGGATGTGAACATCCATTTCCTTGCTGAATTTCTCGTCGATGCCCAGCTCCGCCGCATGGGCACGGACCCAGGTGCGGGCGGCATGGGCGCTCTCCTTCATGACGTCGCCCAGGCTGCCGGTCAGCTCCAGATTGCCGCTGCCGGTCATCACCGAGGTCTCAATCTGCAGGGTATCTCCGCCTGCAGCCGTCCAGGCCAGGCCGTTGACCACACCCACCTCCGGCTTCTTGCCGGCGGTCTCATAATGGAACCGGGCGGGCCCCAGGTCCTCCACCATCTTCTTTTCACCCACCGTGACCTTTTCCGCCCCGGTATCCACCATCTCCACGGCGGACTTGCGGACCACCTTGCCGATGGTCCTCTGCAGGTTGCGGACGCCGGCCTCCAGGGTGTAATCGCGGATCAGCCGCCGCAGCACGCGGGTATTCATCTCCACGCTCTTTTCCGGCAGCCCGTGCTCCGCGATCTGTCTGGGCAGCAGGTGCTCCCTGGCGATCTGGACCTTTTCATCCTCGGTGTACCCGCTGATCTCGATCACCTCCATGCGGTCCAGCAGGGGCCGCGGGATGGTGTCCGCCGTATTGGCCGTGGTGATAAACATCACGTTGGACAGATCAAAGGGAACCTCCAGATAGTGGTCCCGGAAGGCATTGTTCTGGGCATCGTCCAGGACCTCCAGCATGGCGCTGGCCGGATCGCCCCGCACGTCGGCGCCCATCTTGTCGATTTCGTCAAAAAGGAACACGGGATTCATGGTGCCGGCCTGGCGGATGGAGGACATGATCCGTCCCGGGATGGCGCCGATATAGGTCCGGCGGTGGCCCCTGATCTCCGCCTCATCCCGCACGCCGCCCAGGGACATCTGGACAAACTTGCGTCCCAGCGCCCGGGCAATGGATTTGGCCACGGAGGTCTTGCCCACACCCGGCGGGCCCACAAAGCAGAGGATGGGCCCCTTCATGTTCTTCTTGATCTTGAGCACCGCCAGGTACTCGATGACCCGCTCCTTGACCTCATCCAGCCCGCAGTGATCCTCCGCAAGGATCTGCCGCGCCCGGTTGAGGTCCAGATCGTCCTCGGTCATCTTCCCCCAGGGGAGGTCCAGCAGCCATTCGATATAGGTCCTGCTGACGTTCGCCTCGGGGCTGCTGGCCTGCATGTGGCGCAGGCGCTTGAGCTCCCTGCCGGCCTTCTCGGCGGCCTCCTCGTTGAGAGGGGTGGACTCCATGCGTTTCTGCAGCTCATCCACCTCGGAGGCGTCATTGTCCCCCAGCTCGATCTGGATCGCCTTCATCTGCTCCCGCAGGTAGTATTCCTTCTGATTGCGGTCCACCTGGCTTCGCAGCCGCTTCTGGACCTCCTTCTCGATCCCCGCCATGTTGGTTTCCCGGATCACCTTGCGGCTGACCAGTTCCAGCCGGCGGATATCATCGAACTGCTCCAGCACCTCCTGCTTGTCCTCCATCCGGCTGAGGACGGAGGATGCGATCCCGTCGGCCAGCTGACCGGGATCCTCAATGGCCATGATCATCTTGACGTTCTCACGGCCGATCCTGCCGCTGGTCTGGCTGAATTCCTCAAAAAACTGCTTGGCGGCCTTGATCAGCGCATCCGTCTCCGGGGTGATCACGGTCCCCTTGTCGCTGACCGTTTCCACGATTCCCAGCAGGAACGGCTCTTCCTGCTCAAGGGAAATGAGGCGTCCCCTCTGGCGTCCCTCCACCATGATCCGGCTGCTTCGTCCGGGCATGTGCACAATCTGCTTGACCGTGGAGATGGTGCCCACGACATACATGTCCTCCTGCTTGGGGTCCACCAGGTCCTTGTCCTTCTGGGCCACCAGAAAAATCTGCCGGTCCGACTTCATGGCCTCTTCCAGCGCCTGGGCCGACTTGTTGCGGGCAACATCAAAATGAAGCACAGTCGACGGGAAAACCGTCATGCCCCTGAGGGCCAGTACCGGCATGAGGATTCTTCCCGTCTCCTGACTGGTCTCTGCCATGTTTCATCCTCCTTCCTGAAAAGGGAAAACGGCGCGGACAAGCCGCGCCGGAATTTATGATACCGAGGACTGCTCCGCGATGGCCTTGGGAGCTTCCCTACGGGCATGCACCTGCTGACCCTGGGGCAGACGCCGCTTGGTCTCGTCCACCACCATCTGCGGCTGGGCGTCGTTCTCGATGACGTCCTTGTCCACCACCACGCGGACCACCTCCGGGTGCTCCGGAAGGTTGAACATGGTTTCCATCAGGGCCTTCTCCAGAATCGCCCGCAGGCCGCGGGCGCCGCTCTTGCGGCCGATGGCCACCTTTGCCACCGCGCGCAGGGCATCCTCCGTGAACTCCAGCTCCGCACCGTCCATCTGAAGCAGGGACTTGTACTGGCGGACCAGAGCGTTCTTGGGCCCGGTCAGGATCTGCATCATGGCCGCCTCATCCAGGCCGTCCAGCGTGACGACCACGGGCAGGCGTCCCACAAACTCGGGGATCAGGCCGAAGCGCAGCAGATCCTCCGGACGCAGGTCCTTCAGGATCTCGCCCACCTGCCGCTTGTCGCGGCTCTTGACATCCGCACCGAAGCCCATCACACCGGCTCCCTGGCGCTTCATGATCACCTTCTCAATGCCGTCAAAGGCACCGCCGCAGATGAAGAGGATGTTGGTGGTATCGATCTGCAGGTATTCCTGCTGGGGATGCTTGCGTCCGCCCTGGGGCGGCACGTTGGCCACGGTGCCCTCCACGATCTTCAGCAGGGCCTGCTGCACGCCCTCGCCGCTGACATCCCGGGTAATGGAGGGATTGTCGCTCTTGCGGGAGATCTTGTCGATCTCATCGATGTAGATGATGCCCCTCTGTGCGGCCTGGATATCGTAGTCCGCCGCCTGAATCAGGCGCAGCAGGATGTTCTCCACATCCTCTCCCACGTATCCCGCCTCAGTGAGGCTGGTGGCATCGGCAATGGCAAAGGGCACATTGAGGATCTTCGCCAGGGTCTGGGCCAGATACGTCTTGCCGCAGCCGGTGGGACCCACCATCACGATGTTGGACTTCTGCAGTTCCACGTCGTCCCCGGCGGAATTGCGTCCCACGCGCTTGTAGTGATTGTAGACCGCAACGGAAAGCGCCTTCTTGGCATCCTCCTGGCCCACCACATACTCATCCAGCTGCTGCTTGATCTGGGAGGGCGTGGGAAGGTTCATGTCCTTGGGGGCCTTTGACGATCCTCTGTCCTCCGCAATGATCTCATTGCACAGGGAGACGCACTCGTTGCAGATATACACGCCGTTGCCTGCAATGATCCGCTTGACCTGATCAGCCGTCTTGTCACAGAAGGAGCATCGGGTCACCCGCCCGGTATAGCGGTTATTTCCATCTCTTGCCATTACTCCAGATTTCCTCCGGTTACCTTTGTGCTGGTAAATATACTGTCGATGATCCCGTATTCCAGCGCTTCCTCAGCGGTCATGAAATAGTCCCGCTCCACGTCACGGGCGATCCGGTCAAGGGGCTGTCCGGTCATTTCGCTCATCATCAGGTTCATCTTGTCCTTGGTGCGCTGCAGCCAGCGGGCATGAAGCTGCACATCCGTCACCTGGCCTCTGGCGCCGCCGCTGGGCTGGTGGATCATGACCTCGCTGTTGGGCAGCGCCATGCGCATGCCCTTTTCTCCGGCCATGAGCAGGAAGGCGCCCATGGAGGCGGCCATGCCCAGGCAGACCGTGCGAATCTTGGGACGGATATAGCGCATGGTGTCATAGATCGCCATGCCGTCCGTCACACTGCCCCCGGGGCTGTTGATATACATACTGATCTCCGCTTCCGGGTCTTCCTTCTCCAGGAACAGCAGCTGGGCCACAATGCTGTTGGCCAGCTGTTCATCCACCTCTCCCCGAAGGAAGATCACCCGGTCCATCAGGAGGCGGGAATACACGTCGTATGCCCGCTCCATGGAACCGTTCCGCTCGATCACCGTGGGTTCAAAATACAGTTTTCTATCCATTCCGTCCTCAATCCGGGACTGCGCGGCCGCGGCCGTGCATCCCCGGTTATTTTATTCATCGGTATCGGTGTCGGAATCCTCTTCCGGCACCTCAATGGTGTTTTCCTTCATCAGGCGATCCGCAAGCATAAAGCGCGCGGCAATATAATCGGGGTTCCCCATGGTCCTGCTCATGCGCTTTTTCGCGTCCTCCAGGGTCTCATTGGGCTCTTTGAAATTTGCCTCCACAAAGGCATCGGCGGCTGCGCCGCCTTCTTCGATGCCAAAGGAGCTGCGCATGGCATTCTCCAGCGCCTCCGTGACGATCTCTCTGCGGCACTCCTCGCGGATGTCATTCTCCATGTCCTCCCTGGACAAGCCGTACATGCCCAGATAGGTGTTCAGATCCATTCCATAGTTCTTGAGCTGCTTCTCCTGATCCTTGACGCGACTTTCGACCATGCCCGAAAGCAGTGCCTCCGGAATGTCCACCTCATTTTCAGAAGCCAGAATCTCAGCCATGGCCGAGAGGACCAGCATACGGTTCTGATCCGTCACCTTCTTCTCCAGATCCCTGCGGATATTCTCGCGGTATTCCTCGACGGTGTCAAATTCGCTGATGTCCTGCACAAAATCGTCATTCAGCTCGGGAAGCTTTTCCTCCTTGATGCCCAGGAGCTTGACATGGAACACGGCATCCTTCCCGGCCAGATCCTTGGAGGCGTAGTCTTCCGGGAAGGTCACATTCAGATCGCGCTCTTCGCCGATTTCCATGCCCACCATCTGCTCTTCGAAACCGGAGATGAAGGAATGGGAGCCGATCACCAGTTCCTGCGCCTCGGCGGTCCCGCCATCAAAGGCCACCCCGTCCACGGTGCCTGCATAGTCAAGCTCAGCGGTATCTCCGTTTTTGAGGGCACGGCCGGTCACCTCATCAATGGTCCTCTGCTTTCTGCGGTCCGCATCAATGCGGGACTGGATCATCTCCTCGGTCACACTCTGCAGAGGCGCCTTCACCTTGATGCCCGTGAAGCTCTCCGGCTGCAGCTCCACCTCAGGGAACACCTCAGCCACCACAGAGAAGACGATGTCCTTCCCCTCCTCGTATTTGGGGAACTCCTCCATCGTCATGCTGAACACTGTGAGACCGTCGATCTGGTCCTCCCTGACGGCGGTATCCATCATCTGCTCCAGGGATTCCGTCTCAATGGCCTGCTTACCGTAGTAGTTCTCAACCAGCCTGCGGGGAGCCTTGCCGGGGCGGAATCCCGGAATACGGGCCCTGCGGCGAAGGTTGCTGATCACCTTTTCGCGGGCCTCGACGAATTTTTCATGGGGTACAGTATACGTCAGCACCACAGTCGACTGTGAAAGCTTCTCTTTGGTAACGCTCATTGGGTTTTTCCTCCTAAATCCTCGTGTGACATGCATAGCGCACGTGATTATATCATCCGACTTCACGCCTTGCAACAAGGCGTTTTAAAATACGCGGAATCCCGCTTCCTTCAGGCTGGAAATCACACGCAGGGCATGCTCCCTGTCCTGCGTTTCCATGGTGATCTCCAGAATGGCATCCCGGATATCCAGATCCACATCGGTGCGGTCATGGTGCACCGCCATCACATTGGCCCCGGCGCTGCCGATAATTCTGGAGACAATCTCCAGCTGCCCGGGCCTGTCCGGCATCTGGATGCGCAGTTTGGACACCCGCCCCGCGCGCAGCAGACCCTTTTCGATGATCCGGGAGATCATGGTCACATCGATGTTGCCGCCGGAGATCACGCACACCACCTTGCCGCTCATCTCCAGCTTGTGGTTCAGGACCGCGGCCACAGGCGCCGCTCCGGCTCCCTCGGCCACCATTTTCCCCTTCTCCATGAGGAACAGGATCGCCTGGGCGATTTCGTCGTCGTCAACGGTCACCACCCCGTCCAGATACTTCCTGCAGACCTCGAAGGTCAGGTCTCCCGGGCGGCGCACCGCAATGCCGTCGGCAATGGTCTTTGCACTCTCCAGGGCCACCACGTGCCCGGCATCCAGACTGGCTTTCATGCAGGGGGCGCCGGTGGACTGCACGCCCACCACGCGGACATCGGGATGGAGCATCTTCACCGCTGCCGCGATGCCCGCCGCCAGTCCGCCTCCGCCAACGGGCACCACCACGGTGGTGGCGTCCGGAAGGTCGTCCATGATCTCCAGGCCGATGGTCCCCTGGCCGGCGATGACCAGCGGATCATCAAAGGGATGAATGAAGACCGCCCCGGTCTCCTGCTGGATGCGCAGCGCCTCCTGGTAGGCCTCGTCATAGACATCCCCATGGAGGACCACCCTGGCTCCAAGCTCCCGGGTCGCCTTCACCTTGGACAGCGGGGCCCCCGTGGGCATCACAATGGTCGCGGGGACGCCGAAGGACCTGGCCGCCAGCGCCACGCCCTGGGCATGGTTTCCCGCGGAGGAGGCGATCACGCCATGGGCACGCTCCTCCTCTGACAGGGCGGAAATGCGGATATAGCTGCCGCGGACCTTGAAGGAACCCGTGGTCTGCAGATCCTCCGTTTTGAGATAGACGGTGGCGTTTTCCTGTGAGAGCGCCCGGAATTCCACCAGTCCCGTGCGCTGGGCCACTCCCTTGAGGCGCTCGCGCGCCTCGAGGATCATCCCGAGATTGATATTCTCCATCTGTTTTATCCTTCCAGACCTCTGGCCTGGCGGTCCATATCCTCCACGACGATGTCATAGATCTCGCCCAGGCTGGCGCAGTACTCCAGAACCTTCCAGGGTTCATTGGTGTGAAAATGAATCTTGATCATCTCATCATCGCCCACAGCCAGCAGGCAGTCCCCGTCGAAGTTGTCCACGAAATAGTCGTAGATCTCGTCCTCGTCCAGGCCCTCGCCGTCAATGAGGAGCTGCGTGTCATATCTGTATTCAAGCATGGTTCGTTCTTTCCCTTCTCATGATCTCATATATCATTATGCCTGCCGCCACCGCGGCATTCAGGGACTCCGCGCCGCCGGGCATGGGCAGCCTCAGGTGATGGGTGCACGCGCCGCTCACCTCCGGGCTGATTCCGTTGCCCTCACTGCCGATCACCAGCACCGTGGCGCCCCCGGGCAGTCCTTCATAAAAATCCTCTCCGCCCAGTTCACTGGCCACCACGGCCATCCCCCTGCGGGCGCAGTCCTCCAGCACAGGAGCCAGTTCCGGGCAGCGTTTCATCCTCAGGCGGAACACGGAACCCTTGGTGGCCGAAAGCGCCTTGGGACCGAACGGGTCCGCCGTTCCCGCACCCAGCAGCGCCCCGGCAAAGCCCGCTGCGTCCGCCGTCCTCAGGATGGTCCCCAGGTTCCCGGGATCCTGCACCCCGTCAAGGGCCACCAGCAGCCGTCCCTCCGGGAAACGGGACATTTCCGGAAGCGGGCACACGCATGCGATGCCCTGCGGCGTCCGCGTTGTGCACAGACTCTCCATGACCGCGTCGCTGACCAGGACGGGGGCGACTCCGGCCCGCTGTCCCAGCTCCTGCCCCTGCCGGGCCTGGGCACTGGTGCACAGGATTTCCCTGGCCCATCCGGCCTCCACGGCTTCCCGGCACATCCGGATTCCCTCGCACAGAAATTTTCCCTGTTCCCGTCTGCCGGAGGCATCCTGGAGCCTGCGGAGCTGTTTGATCTGCGGATTGTGCACACTGGATAGTTCCTTCATCTGAGCCTCCCGGGAAAATCTCGCGTCATTATATGCTACTGTTCCTTTTATTGCAAGGAAAAACCGTCGTTTTTCCCGGCTTTTGAGGGCCGGGTCAGTCTTCTTCCCGCCTCGCGGTCACTTTTGCGCGTCCGCAGGAGGTGTCCCCCTGCAAAGCCGCCTTCTCCGGGCACCTCCCTTTCCCGCCATGTCCCAGGCGCATGAAAAAGCGCCTCTCCCGAAGAAGAGACGCTCCAGTGCCTGAGTTGTTCCCGAGTTACTGCGGACCGATGTATTCGGCATCGCTGAAGCCGAGAATCGGGTATGCGATACAGCTGAAGAAAAACAGGCACACGCCGAAGCCGGTTCCCTTGCCGAAGGCCTTCGCCATCTTGATGCACGGATAGATCATCACCAGCGGAAGGAAGACGCACAGCACCGTCATCAGGCCCACGCTGTCCCTGAGAGCGATCTTGCAGATGTCATACGTGCTCAGAATCGGGATCAGGCTGTGCCATCCGGGGACACCCGCCTTGCTGAAGACCTTCCACATTCCGGCAAGCACAGCCACAACAATGGCAATGCACAAAGCCAGCACAATGGGATTGTCGGAAATGTTGACGCTGACCGTTTCTACTGAAGTTTCCATGTTTTCTGTTTCCTTTCTCTATATTCCATCAACCGCGGAGATTTCCGGGGCCGGGAATCCGGCGGGGGAGCCTCCGCAGAGAATGCCGCAGGGATAAACGGGTGCCATGGGTGAAACCGGTCAGGGCAGCAGGGGGTCCCGGCCCTTTCACATGCTGCCGCCCGGCACGGGTGATCCGCTGAAGAAGCAGACTTCCAGGCGGTGTTCCGCGGGGCGGACGGTCATATGTGAATATACCGTTTTTGGGGCTGTCGAACCGATCGGAGTGCATTTTACTCACCTGCTCACGGGATTTCAAGAGTTTTTTTGAAGTATCGCGATGTAAATCTCCCAGAATTCAAAGCAAAGGGCTTCCTCCGGATGCACAAAGACCGTCTGAGCCGGCCGCTCCGCCCCATCGAGGGGGGGTATTCTCCCTCCCTGCCCGGTTCCGGCAGGGGAGACCCGCTTCATCCCGTTTTCCTGACGGACGACCGAATGAGAAGCGCCGGGCACGGAGCCGTCCCGCTGCGCGGTGAGCATGTGCATTTCCTGCCCGTCTTCCCGCAGGGAAGTCCCGTTTCCCTCTGAACGAAAACGCGCCCGGGCCTGATGCCCGGGCGCCCTGGGTCCGCTTCATTCAAAACACTCATTCAGGGAGGGTTTCCCTCCCGATCTCCTCCGGATCCCTTTCCTGGTCAGCGGCGAATTTTTCACGTATCCGGGATGGGGATTTCAGGCAGCGTCCGGGACTCCGGATATCACCGAATCATCGGAAGGCACTTCGCTTCTTCCGGCAGCAGGCCGGCTTTCCTGACGGCGCAATGCCATGCACCTGCTTCCTGCCACGCCTTTTCCTTTCCTGTCCGCCTCCCTGAAGAGGGGGCAGAATTACTCTGACAGCAGCTTGAGGATCCCCTCGATGATCTCAGGACTTCCGTAAGCACCGGAATCCGGGGCAGGACCTGCCATGGCAAAGGCCAGATTGGTCGCCATGCACTCCTCCGGGTCCTCGCAGTAGGTGGTGTTCCTTCCCACAACATCATAAAAGTCCGGAACATCATCCGCGTAGAAGAGCCGGTTTCCGTCCAGGGTCACCACACCGGACTTCATCGTCGAGAAGAACGAATCACCCGGCTTTTCAAATTCTCCGTCGCACAGGAACACCAGATAGCACTCCTCCGGCTTTCCATCCACGGTAAAGGTCGCCACGCTGTCGTGGTGCTCCACGTCCGGATTGGCGATGACCTGGCTGTAAATTTCGTCCGGAATCTCGATTTCATGGCCCAGCATTCTGAAATGGATCAGGCTGTACATGGCCTCCCTGTATTCCGGGCACTTTCTGGACATGCAGTGCGCCAGCTCATGCGCCAGCAGATTCTCCAGGCCGGCGAGTTCATACTGAAGAATGCAGTCCTCAAAAAGGTAGATCACATCGTCACTGGTGTAGCCCGCCGCACCGAGGGCATCACCCATCTTGGACACCACGATGCGGATCTGGCCAATTTCAGGAACGCGAATTCCCCGCTTGTGCATCTCCTCTTCCAGCCCGGCAACCGCCTCATCCAGCCTCTGCCTGCATTCCGGAGACACATCCAGGACCTGCTGCGCACAGAGTTCCTTAAACTCCTCCATCGTCGCATTTTTCTTCTGGGTAAAAAAGTCCAGGGATTTCTGGTTGACCAGCGCATAAAACGTGTCCCGTGAGAGAATCAGTTCCCTGGCCTCCCCGGCATCCACATAGCGGAAGTCAAGATGGTCCGTCGATTTCCAGGGTGCAGCCAAAGCGGGCAGC
>OMRS01000042.1 GCA_900313545.1 uncultured Eubacteriales bacterium
AGTGGGCAAGGACTGTGTGGTGGGCATTGGTGAGCCCAAGAAGACCTTTCAGGAAATCGGGGAGAGTTACCGGGAATCCCGCAGGGCCGTCGAGGTGGGGCGCATCTTCCTGCCTGAGCGTCACATCTATGTCTACCGCTACCTCTGTCTGGAGCGTTTCCTGATGGATATTCCCAGGGAGATGGGCATACGGTATCACCACCTGCTCTTCAACAAGAAAACGTCCCGCCTTTTCAATGATGAGATGCTGCACACCATCGAGATGTTTTTTGAAAAGGACCTGAACCTCTCCGACACGGCCCGTCAGCTGTACATTCACAGAAACACACTGGTCTACCGTCTCGACAAGGTTCAGCGTCTGACCGGACTAGACCTTCGCAAATTCGATGATGCGGTCACCTTCAAAATGATGATGCTTTTGGGAAAGAGCGGCCAAGACAAACCACGCCCGGTCTACTGATCCTAAAAACTGGATATCGACGAGCCGGCCATTGACGCCGGCTTGTTTTTAGAGGAGGATTCTGTTTACCATGTCAAAGAGAATACTTGCGTTTTGTGTAGTGGTTGTTCTTCTTTTCTCCTGTGCAGCTGCAGATGACGCCGCAGGCGGTGTTTTCAGCCAGTCCGGTTCCGTGTCCATCTCCACCAGGGAGTACCAGCGCCTCAAACAGTTTGAAAAGCTGGCCGTGCTTATGGATCTGACAGAGCGCTACTATGACGGCGAATATGATGTGGACAAAATGATCGACAGCGCTGCCTCGGGTCTGATGGAGGGCATCGGAGACATCTACTCGTTCTATTACCCCAAGGAGAAGATGGAACAGTTCAACGAGGAGTCCCTGGGGCAGTATAAGGGCATAGGGGTGATGCTGCTGGCTGATCCTTCCGACAAGCTGATCACCATCACCCGCGTCTTCAGGAACAGTCCTGCCGAAAAGGCCGGCCTGCAGTCCGGTGACAAGATCGTCTATATCAACGACGTCTACTACTCGGCTTATGAAATGCAGGATGCGGTCAACGTCATGCGCGGCGCGGAGGAACCCCTCAAACTGACCGTGCTTCGCAAGGATGAAGGCAAGGAGTTTGAGGTTGTATCCGCACATGTGGACATCAACTATGTGGAATACGAGATCCTGGACGGCAACATCGGCTATGTGATCGTCTATGACTTCCTGGGGGATTCAGCCAAAGGATTTCAGGAGGCCATCGACCTGTTCCAGAAAAACAATGTACAGGGCATGATCATCGACCTGCGCAACAACGGCGGCGGCATCGTGGATGATGCGGTCCGCATTGCGGACATGATTCTGCCTTACGGTACCGTGGTCTCGATGATCGACAAGGACGGCGAAAAGACAGAGGAGCTCATCGACTTCGATTACTATGACGTCCCCATCGCTGTACTGGTCACCCGGTACTCCGCCAGCGCCTCTGAAATCCTTTCAGGTGCAATCCGTGACTTTGGCGCAGGCGTGCTGGTAGGTGAGAAAACCTTCGGCAAGGGCGTGGTGCAGGGTGCGATGGAGTTCAAGGACGGCAGCGGCGTGCAGATCACCATGGCCAAATACTATACCCCCAAAGGCTACAACATCCACGGTACCGGCCTTGAACCCGATGTGGCCGTTGCCCTGGATGAGGACGTGGTAACCATCTACGGCATCAACAACCTTCCCCGGGAAAAGGATTCTCAGCTGCAGATGGCCATCCAGATCCTCAGGGGCGAAATCGCCACGGACGACGAGGCGGTACGCAGGGCTGTCGACACGATGAAGCACCGCGCACCGGCCATGCCGGATCCCGTGGAATTTCCGACGGAAGCCGGAAAGTCGGGGGATTAAACGGTGAATCTCAGCGTCATCGTACCGGTATATCAGGTCAGGGAGTGGCTGTGCCGGAGCGTGGAGAGTGTGCTGCCGCAGCTGGGGGCGGAGGATGAGCTGATTCTGGTGGATGACGGGTCCACGGACGGCTCACAGAACATGGTGGATGCCTACGCCCGACAAGACCCGCGCATCACCGCCGTTCACAAGCCCAACGGAGGACTCTCTTCAGCCCGTAACGCCGGTCTCGACCTGGCCAGGGGAAGCCTGGTGGCCTTCCTCGATTCGGATGACTACGCCCTGCCCGGATGGCTGGAGAAAAGCGCGCGTGCCATGGAGAATGCGGATCTGGTGGTGTACAATTACTGCAGGGTACGGGGAGAGGACCGGGAACCCCCCGCGCTCCCCATGAAAGACGAGGTGCTTGACCTGCGGAAGATGGGACTTGCACGCTACCTGTACCGCTACTGGATGCCCTATGTGCACGGGCAGGAGGCGTGGTCCCGGCTCTACCGCAGGGACCTGATTGAGCGGCATCATCTCCGCTTCTATCCAAATGATGAGATTTTTGCAGAGGACACCCTGTTTTCGGCCATGTACCTGCTGCATGTGAGCACCGTGGCCGCCCTGAGCGAGCCCCTCATCTGCTATGAGCAGCGGGAGGGCTCCCTGATGAATGCCGCCAAGCCCTATCTGGCACAGCGGCTGATCCGCCTGAGCTCCGTGCTGGTATCCTATGTCCGTTCCTGCGGACGGCTTGAGGAAGTGAACAATGTCCTGCCTGTGCTGTGCTATGACAAGCTGATAGCCAAAGGACTCCGCCTGGATGCAGACCCGGAGGCAGCCATGGAAGCCATGCGATCAGCGCTCGGGGATGAACAGATCGTCTGGATTCTCCGGCGCCTGCTCTCTCCGGGTCCGCTGGCGGCCTATAC
>OMRS01000288.1 GCA_900313545.1 uncultured Eubacteriales bacterium
ATCTTCCTCTCCGCGGATGCCTTTGGCGTGCTGCCCCCGGTTTCCATCCTGACGCCTGAGCAGACCAAGTATTACTTCCTGTCCGGCTTCACCGCCAAGCTGGCCGGCACCGAGCGCGGCATTACCGAGCCCACTCCTACCTTCTCCGCATGCTTCGGCCAGGCTTTCCTTGAGCTGCATCCCACCAAGTATGCTGAGGAACTGGTCCGGAAGATGGAAAAGAGCGGTGCAAAGGCCTACCTGGTCAACACCGGCTGGAACGGCTCCGGCAAGCGGATTTCCATCAAAGACACCCGTGGTATCATCGATGCCATCCTTGACGGACACATCCTCAATGCGCCCACCAAGACCATTCCTTACTTCAACTTTGAAGTGCCCACCGAGCTGCCGGGTGTTGATCCCAAGATTCTGGATCCCCGCGACACTTATGCGGATGTGGAAACCTGGAATGAGAAGGCCAAGGACCTGGCTCAGCGCTTCATCAAGAACTTTGTCAAGTATGAGTCCAATGAAGCCGGCAAGGCACTGGTTTCCGCCGGCCCCCAGCTGTAAGATATCCTGAAAAAATAGCCCCCCTTCATCTGAAGGGGGGCTTTGTGGCTGTCTACGTGCCTTCTTCCCCATGCAGCCTGAAACATGTTCTCCTTTCCATGGGAAACCTGAGTCCTGCACGTGGCCTGCAGGGATGACCATGACCAATTTTAGCGTAAAACAGGACAGCGCCCTATCTGGGGCGCTGTCCTTCATGACGGAAATGGCAGACAATCGTGCTTTGCGGGAAGACAGGCTTCTCAGCCCTCACGGGTATAGTTGGGAGCTTCCTTGGTAATGTTGATATCGTGGGGATGACTTTCCACAAGGCCCGCGCTGGTAATCCGGATAAACTCGGCATCGTGCCGCAGGGCATCGATGTTCGGAGTTCCGCAGTATCCCATGCCAGAGCGCAGTCCTCCCAGAAGCTGGTACACGGTGTCGCTCAGGGAACCGCGGTAGGGAACACGTCCCTCCACACCTTCGGGAACCAGTTTCTTGGCATCCTCCTGGAAATAGCGGTCCTTGCTGCCCTTTTCCATCGCAGCCATGCTTCCCATGCCCCGGTAGACCTTGAACTGGCGTCCCTGGTAAATCTCCAGGGCACCCGGTGCCTCTTCGGTACCCGCCAGCAGGCTTCCAAGCATGACCGCAGAGCCGCCGGCGGCAATCGCCTTGACGATATCTCCGGAATACTTGATGCCGCCGTCCGCGATAATCCTCTTGCCCAGTTTTTCCGCTTCCTCGGCACAGTCTGAAATGGCGGTCACCTGCGGTACGCCGATGCCAGCCACCACGCGGGTGGTGCAGATGCTGCCGGGACCGATGCCCACCTTGACGCAGTCTGCTCCGGCTTCGATGAGAGCACGTGTAGCGGCCGCCGTGGCCACATTTCCCGCAATAAGGGGCAGTTTCGGGAAAGCGACGCGGATCTTTTCGATCTGCCTGAGCACACCTTCGCTGTGCCCGTGGGCCGTGTCGATGCACAGAATGTCCACATCAGCCTCTATCAGAGCGCTGATACGTTCAAACACATCCCCGGTCACGCCAACCGCCGCACCGCAGAGCAGACGCCCCTGGGGGTCCTTGGCGGAATGGGGGTATTTCGCCGCCTTCTGAATATCCTTGATGGTAATCAGTCCGCACAGGTTTCCTTCTTCATCCACCAGCGGGAGCTTTTCTATCTTGTGCCGGGCAAGAATGGCCCTGGCCTGCTCCAGCGTGGTGCCCACCGGTGCCGTGATCAGGTTGGTGGCAGTCATCACCTCGCTGATGGGACGATCATAATCGGTTTCAAAACGCAGGTCGCGGTTGGTGATGATTCCGACCAGCTTTTTCCCCTCCGTAATAGGCACGCCGGAAATCCGGTAGCGCGCCATCAGTTCCTCCGCATCCCGGACCTGATGGCGGGGAGAAAGGTGAAACGGATCGGAGATCACACCGTTTTCAGAGCGCTTCACCCGGTCCACTTCCATAGCCTGCAGTTCAATGGACATGTTCTTGTGAACGATGCCCAGCCCGCCTTCTCTGGCCATGGCAATGGCCATGGGGGCCTCCGTGACGGTATCCATGGCGGCAGACAGAAGGGGCATATTCAATTTGATTCTGTCCGTCAGTCGGGTCTCCAGCCGGACATCCCGGGGAAGCACATTGCTGTGACGGGGGACAAGAAGCACATCATCAAATGTCAGTCCTTCGCGGATCACTTTTCCTAACATTTTCTTCTCCTTCTTTACTCGCAGTTTTGTGGACAAACGGGGATTTTTGAGAATTATATGGGCCACTCTTCCTTCTGTCAATTCCTTCCCACAACTCCGGTATGAAAAAAGATCAGCCGCCGGATTGTGGAGCCTGTTCCCCGGGGGCTTCACAAAGTACCCGGCAGGTGGTGATCCCATAGTATCGGAAACAGCGGAGGGCTTCTTCGTCCAGACGCTCCCCGGCAATGCGTACAGGTACTGCCGGCGGACAGCCCGAATGGGCATCCGCCAGAATTCTCCCCAGGGCATCTTCCACGGGAACCTCCATGCTGGGGCTGAACATGGCCTCCCGGATGGAACAGACCTGCCGCGGGGCTCCGATGGAGGGAGGTGCTGCAGGAAGAGCTTCTTTTGCCGGAAAACACAGAAGCGTCTGTTCCAGGCGCTGCCAGTCCTCCTCCCGGGTCCATGCGGAGGGCATCAGGGTCACATAATCCCGGTCACTGAATTCACACTCAATGCCATGTTCCCGCAGCTTATCGGAAAGGACTGTGCCTTCAACCCCGCACCGGCTGGCAGTCAGCGTCAGCTTGAGGGGCTCTTCCCCTTCCAGTTTCCATCCCTGCTCCAGAAGCCGTTGCCGGAGGCGGTCGAGCCGCTTGACTGCCCGGACAAGCTGCTCGCCATATTTTCCCGCCAGCAACGCATTGACCCTGTCCAGTGACTGGAGGATCAGATAGGAAGGGCTTGTGGAACCAAAGAGCGCCATGGCTTGTTCTGCACGTGCCCGCAAGCCTTCATCCAGCTGTGCGGACAGGTGCAGATACGCGGCTCCCGTCAGGCAGGGCAGCGTCTTGTGAGCAGAGTCACAGCACATATCCGCGCCGAGGCTGAGAGGATGCAGGTCCCGGGGAAGAAAGCGCAGATAAGCCCCGTGGGCATTGTCCACCAGGAGCAGCGTATCATGGCGATGGCAGACTCGGGCAAGAGCGTCAATTTTCGTCAGGTGCCCCAGATAATCCGGGGAGGTGACATATACCGCCATCACCTGTTCCTGACGGAGCATCTCCTCTACCTTTTCCGGGGTCACCCTGCAGGATAGCAGCCCTTCCTCCGGGCCCGGAAGAATCCATCGGACCTCCAGGTCCAGAAGGGCCGCTGCACTCATCAGCGTCCTGTGGGCGTTTCTTCCTGCCGCAATGCGCAGCGGAATTCCTTTTTCCCGCGCCCTCCAGCAGGCCAGCATCAGCATGGCACGGATACACAGGGAGGACCCCTCGACGCTGTACACGGTTCTTCCGCTGCCAAAGAGGCGACTGGCTTCTTCCTCGCTGCGCTGAAGGATGCCCTCCGGCCGGTACAGCTCATCCGCGCCCTGGATTTCAGTTATGTCCAGGGCTTCCGGGCCCACAAGCACTTGTCCCTTGTGCCCGGGCATGTGCATGCGCACGGTTTTCTGCCGCTGGTAGGACTCTACAAAATCGCACACCGGCGTTTCCATCAGTCATCCTCTTTTGACATGGCCAGGGCGGCCTGGAGCATGATGGCGCATTCCATCCGCTTGCGGAACAGTTCACATCCGGTCCGGTAGACTCCTTTGACGGACCCGGTGGCATGATAGGCATTGGCTGCACAGCCGCCGGAGCAGTAAAGCCTGGCCCAGCAATCCCGGCACTCCTCACGGGCGTAGACATTGCAGGAGGCAAACTCCTGCCGGACAGCTTCATTGGTGACACCGTGCCACACATCCCCCAACCGGAACCTCTCCTCGCCCACAAACTGGTGACAGGGATACAGGTCCCCCCAGGGCGTGACTGCCATGTACTCCGTCCCGGAACCGCACCCTGAGATGCGCTTGTAGATGCAGGGTCCGTCCGCCAGATCCAGCATATAGTGGTAGAAGGTGAAGGGGCGTCCTTCCCTGTGCCGCCTGAGCATCAGCCGGGCAAGATCCTCATACTGCCGGAGCACGATGGGCAGGTCCTCCTGTGTGAGCGCCGCCGGATCCCCCTCGGCGCAGACCACGGGTTCCATGCTCAATTCGCTGAATCCCAGATCCAGCATGGTTTCGATATCCTTGAGAAAATCCGGATTGGCATGGGTAAATGTTCCCCTCATGTAGTAGTTCTTTCCTCCACGGGCCTTGACCAGCTTCTGGAACAGAGGTACTACCCGGTCCCAGCTCCCGTTCCCCGCATAGTCCACCCGGCAGCGGTCGTGGATTTCCCTGCGGCCGTCCAGACTGAGGACCACGTTGCTCATTTCCCGGTTGGCAAAATCAATAACTTCGTCATTGATGAGCATTCCGTTGGTGGTCAGTGTGAAACGGAAATTCTTTCCGTGTTGCTTTTCGATGGACCGGGCATATGCCACCAGCTGCCGGACCACTTCAAAATTCATCAGGGGTTCTCCGCCGAAGAAGTCCACCTCCAGATTCCGCCGGTTGGCGGAATGGGCCACAAGGAAGTCGAGGGCCTGCCTGCCTACATCAAAGGACATGACTGCCCGCTCCCCATGGTACTTGCCCTGGCTTGCAAAGCAGTAGGCACAATTGAGATTGCAGGTGTGGGCCACATGCAGACACAGGGCCTTAACCACCCCTGAAGTGCGCTGTTTCAGTTCACCGGCCAGAGGTTCAAAGGTGTCCTGCGTGAACAGGCGTCCCTGTTCCCGAAGTGCGGTCACCTGATCATAGCATTCCCCAATCTCTTCCAGGCTCTGTCCAAACTGCCGGGCAAGTTCTTCAATCAGCTGGTCACGGGGCGTTGTCAGATACCGGCCGATGAGTTCATAGGCGATTTCGTCCACCACGTGCACGGATGCCGAACACGGGTCCACCACGATATAGAACTCATCCAGATGGAAACGATGTATCATAGGTCTTCTCCTGAATTATCAATATGAAAAAACCGCCGCGAATGCGCGGCGGGTCCGGGTCATCTCTTACTTGTCCTGCTTCTTGTTTTCACACTGCTGATTCGCAATTCCGCAGCTGGTCTTGCAGGCAGACTGGCAGGAAGTCTGGCACTCTCCGCAGCCGCCCTTCTTTGCACTTTCACAAAGGTTGCGCGTGGTCAGAGTCTTGATATGAGTCATATTTCTGATCCTCCGTTTTCGTATTGGGATAGGGCATTTTACCACAGGGGAGTCATTAAGTCAACAAGCTTGCTTTATGTATATTAATTATAATATAAATGAATTTCCGTACAGAGATTTGACTCATGATTGTTCTTCTCGTATGACAAGCGTGGATTGACGGGGCGGGCATTTGAGAGTATCCTATTCCCAATGATAAAGGAGCTCTGAATGATGCAGGAAACTACCTATGTCCTCCCTACTCTTCCCTGTTCCATCGCTCTGTTGGCGGACTTTCACAACTCAGACCCGGAACCCGTCATGGATATTGTTGCCCGGCGTAATCCGCAGATTATCTGCATCGCCGGAGACCTCATGATGGACATCGGAGAACAGCGGCAAAGCCTGAGAGATCCCGGTTCAAATGTGCTGCCCCTGCTGGCTGACTGTGTCCGTCTGGCCCCGACTTTCCTTTCCCTGGGGAATCACGAGTCCTGTCTGAGGAAAAAGGACCTGTCCCTGCTTTCTTCCACGGGCTGCCATGTTCTGGACAATCGGTTTGAAGTCTTTGGAAACCTGGTCATCGGCGGGCTGACCTCAGGGAGGGTGCTGGGAATGCGTGCCTGGCGCGCGTCCCGCGCTGGACTTCCGCACACCGGGGATCTCCGCCGGGAGCGCGGAAAAAAGCCGCCGGATCTGGAATGGCTGAATGTGTTTTTTCAGCAGGAGGGGTACCATATTCTGCTTTGCCACCATCCTGAGTACTATCCCCGTTATCTGAAGAACCTCCCTCTGGATCTGGTCCTCTCAGGCCATGCTCATGGCGGACAGTGGCGCTTCCTTGGGCAGGGAGTGTTTGCGCCGGACCAGGGACTCTTTCCTCCGCTGACGTCCGGTGTCCATGATGGAAAACTGGTGATCAGCCGTGGCATGACCAACACCAAACGGATTCCCCGGATCAACAATCCTCCGGAAGTGGTTTTTCTGACTCCCGAAGGTTCCATATGAGAGGTGCACATGCAAAAGCGCAGAATCGTTTTCACTTTCAATGCCCCGTTTATCCTCCTGTTTGCCATTGTTTCCCTGGGAGCACTGGGACTTTCGATACTCACGGGAGAAAAAAGCAACCAGATGGTTTTTTCAGTATACCGTTCTCCCTTCAGTATGCTGTATATCCTCCGTCTGTTTTGTCACGTCCTGGGGCATGCAGATTTTACCCATTACCTGTCCAACATGGCATCTATCCTGGCATTGGGTGCCATTGTGGAAGAGCGCTACGGGAGCATGCGGCTGTTTATCATGTGTGCCGTCACGGCAGTGGTCTCCGCGCTCTTCCATCTGACGCTGGGCCCGGCCTCCACCGCGCTGATGGGCGCATCCGGCATCGTGTACATGCTGATTTTTCTGGCGTCCACTGCCGGAGCCAAGTCCGGTGAGATTCCTCTGACCCTGATCGCAGTTGCGGCTCTGTACCTGACCCAGGAAATCACGGCAGGACTGTTCAGTGCCGACAATATCTCCCACCTGACGCATATCGTGGGTGGAATCTGCGGCGCTATGATGGGCCTGTTCCTGCACCACAGCTGAATTTCGCTGAAGAATCCGCACGTTTTTTCCGCGGTTTTCCGATCCCCTACATGAACCGAAAGAGAAAAACCCGCCGTTTCGGAGAAATCACCTCCGCTGCGGCGGGCTTTTGCTTAGTCAGGGATCAGTGTCCGGGCAATGTCCTGGGTCTGTTTGGCATCTTTGGCGTAGTAATCCGCGCCGATTTCATCGGCATACGCCTGGGTGAGCACGGCACCGCCCACCACAATGGGGATGCGGATTCCCTTTTCGTGGAAGAGGTCGATAGTCCGTTTCATTCCTGGGAGGGTGGTGGTCATCAGGGCGGACAGGCCCACCAGACGCGCATGGTTCTGCAGGGCTGCCTCCAGCACCCGCTCCGCCGGAACGTCCCGGCCCAGGTCGATCACTTTGAAGCCGGTATTCTCCAGAACGGTACGGACGATGTTCTTGCCGATATCGTGGATGTCTCCCTCCACCGTCGCCAGCACAATGGGGCCTTTTTCACCGATGCTTCCGCCGGACATCTGCGCGCGCAGCACATCAAAGGCTGCGCCGGCAGCCTTTGCGGAGTTCATGAGCTGCGGCAGGAAGATCTGCTGCGTTTCATAGCGGGTTCCCACTTCATCCAGTGCCGGGAGGATGTTTCTGCTGATCACCTCCATGGGGTCCGTATGCACAAGCAGTTCCCGAACTGCCTGTTCCGCGTCTCCTTCCAGTCCGCGGAGAATGGCATCCTCCAGGCTGAGAACGCCATGCTCCGCCTGAGGCCGGACCTGCACCATCGCATGCATCTCGGAATACCGCCTGGCTCCCTCATCCTCTCCTGTGAGCACCCTGCAGGCATCCACGGTATCCATGATTTCCTTCTGGCAGGGATTCAATATGGGCAGCGTGAGGCCGCAGGCGATAGCCTGGGAGAGAAAGGTCCGGGTCAGCAGCAGCCTTTCGGGCAGGCCGAAGGAGATATTGCTCACGCCAAGCACCGTCTGCATCCCCTGTCTGCGGATATCCCGCACAGCCCTGAGGGTTTCCTGGACCTGATCCTGCTGGGCGCCGGCGGTCAGCGTCAGGCAGTCCACGCAGATGTTTTCCCTGCGGATGCCCTCCGCTTCGGCCCGTGTGCAGATCGTCCGGGCATATTTCAGCCGTTCTTCAGTACTCTGGGGCAGGGCGCTTTTTCCCATCGCCAGCGCGACGATAGCCGCACCGTACTTCCTGGCCAGGGGCAGGACGCTGTCCATGGATGCTTCAGAGGCGTTGACGCTGTTGATCAGGCATCGGCCGGGCGCCGTTCGGAGACCAGCCTCAAGCACCTGGGGATTGGTGGAATCGATGCACAGGGGCAGGCTGCTGACTGCGGTCACCGTGAGCACGACCTCCCTCATCAGACGGACCTCGTCCACACCGGGAACGCCCACATTGATGTCCAGAAGCTCAGCACCCGCTTCTTCCTGTTCTGCCGCAAGCCGTTCCACTTCACGCAGGTCTCCCTGCCGCAGTACCTCCTGGAGCTTCTTCTTGCCCGTGGGATTGATACGCTCCCCGATCACGTGGATTCCTCCGTCCAGATGAACCACCCGGGACATGGAGCACAGGCCGCTGCGGGCCGCGGGACGAGACTGTGTCTTTTCAGGCCGGCTGTCGGACAATGCCCGGATGAAAGCCGGGGTCGTTCCGCAGCAGCCACCCAGATAATCCGCCAGATGATGAGAGGCCATCTGCCGGGCAAATTCCTCAGGGGTCATCTCATATGCGCCGGTCATGGGGTCCGGCATTCCGGCATTGGGCTTGAGAATCAGCGGCAGGTCGGTATAAGCGGCCATCCGTTCAAGGATGCCCGCGGCGGCCTCCGGCCCGATGGAGCAGTTGATGCCCACCGCCGAGACTCCCAGCGCACTGAGGGACAGCGCGGCGGCTTCCGCACTGACGCCCAGGAAGGTCCTGCCTGTGGCTTCAAAGGTCATGGTGGCAAAGACTGGCAGGTCGCACCTGTCCCTGGCGGCCAGGATGCCGGCACGAATCTCCATCAGGTCTGAAAATGTCTCAAAATAGATCAGGTCAGCGCCGGCACGCACACCGGCATCGATCACTTCGCTGAAGATGGACTCCGCCTCCTGGGGATCCAGGGTGCCCAATGGCCGGAGCATTTCCCCGATGGGGCCGATATCCAGAGCAACACGCGCAAGGCTGCCTGCAGCTCTTCTGGCATTGCCTACTGCCGCACTCACCACCTCCGCCACCGTGACCCCCTTTCCTTCCAGCTTGCGCCGGTTGGCACCAAAGGTGTTGGTCAGCAGGATCCGTGAGCCAGCTTCCAGATAGTTCCTGTGCACCTGCTCGATCACTTCCGGTCTGCGCAGATTCAGCAGTTCCGGTGCCTCACCCGGACGAAGATGTTCCTGAAGCTGGGTTCCCATGCCTCCATCCAGCAGGCAGATCTGTTCCGGTTTCATCTCCATCTTCACTCTTTCCTTTCCTCTATGAATTCCGTTCCTCCCGGAACGGGCAGTCCGTTTTTGCACACAGCGCGCATCGGGTAGGTCTTCTGGGTACGAGCCTGTCACAGATGCCCATCACGGCTGTCACGGATTTCCGGGGAATCAGGATGCCGCTTTGGCTGACCGTCAGTCCGATACGCCGGCCTGCATCCAGCAGACCCACAAGGTCCCTTGAACTCTCCATGGGGAAATCCCCGTAGCCCGGACTGAAACGGTCGGTCAGGAACCGTCCTTCCCGCTGAAACTGTGTACGAAGCCGTGCCTCCTGCACATCACACAGTGCTTCCACTGCCGCGCTGGCACATGCGTCCAGAATCAGGGCAAACGCCGGATCCTGTGCGGCGCGGCGGAGGCACTGCTCCACGCGTGCCCCCAGCGTCGCGGCAAGACAGATGACTTCGCGACAGTCCTGAAGGTGGTGCGCCATCTCCTGTCCCTTCAGAACGAAGGAGAGCTGTTCCACCGGCCATTTCCGGAAGATGATCCGGGCAGGGCCCGACATCTCCAGCATTTCCTGTCCCCTGCGGATATCCTCAAGCAGGGATTCCTCCACAGGCTGTCCGTGCCAGCCCAGATAATGGAGCACCTCCGCCAGGGGCGCCGCAGGGACCTGCATGACCTCCATGTCTGAGTTCCCCTCCTTCCCTCTTCACTTCATGGATGCGAAAAAGCCTGATGGGCATTCATCAGGCTTGCGGTTGTTCGGGGATTATTCCTTGCTTCCTGTCTGTCCCTGGATGTAGTCCATCAGGTCCTGGACTGTGGACAGATGCATGGAAGCATCATCATCGACCGTAATTCCAAAGGTCTCTTCAAGATCAAACACAATGGCAAAATAGCTCACGGAATTCAGCCCCAGGTCCTCCACCAGGCGCATTTCCGGCCGGATATCCTTTTCGTCCACATCTGTGAAGTTCTTCAGGATATCCACGATTTTCTCATACATGATCGTTCTCCTTTCCGACTTTGTATCTGAGAATCTTTCTTGAGGTGTTCTTGGGGAATTCCACATCCCTCAGCCTGACCTTCCGGATTCGCTGCGTCGGGGGCAGTGTATCATTGTATTTATTCACCTGCTCATCAAACCATTCCTGTTTGCCAAGATACTCCTTTTCCGGGAAAATCTCTGCAACGATGGCATGATCCTCCTCATAGACCATCGTCTCGCAGACACCTTCCAACCGGTTGATGCCGTTTTCCAGCTTCTCCGGGGACACGTTCTCGCCGTCACTGAGAATGATCAGGTTCTTCTTTCTTCCAGTCAGGTACAGAAATCCGTCATCATCCATGTACCCGATATCGCCGGAGGCATACCACCCGTCCTTGAGCGCTTCCCGGGTCGCCTCTTCATTATGGTAATACCCGGACATGACATTCTCGCCGCGGATCAGCACTTCGCCGTCCGGCGCGATGCGAATCTCATTGGCGCTGATGGGCAGGCCCACCGACCCGGTATGATGGTAGTGGTTCCGGCCGCATGCAATGCCCGGGGAACACTCCGTTGCCCCGTAGGCCACGATCAAAGTGATGCCCCATGCTTCAAATTCCCGTTCATAGAACGGATCCAATACAGCGCCACCCACCACGATGTATTCAAGTCGTCCACCGAAAGCTTCCCGTACTTCACGCATCAGCTTCTTTCGGACATCGATGCCGATCGCCTTGAGAAGGCGTCCCAGTTTCATGGCCATGCACAGCTTTTTATACTTTCCACTCTTTTTGGCGTTTTCCATGACCATTTTATAGAAGGTCTCAATATGCAGCGGCACCAGCATGGTGGTAACCGGTTTGGATTCCTTGAAATCCGGAAGCAGATATCGCAGACTGGTATTGATGAAGGCGGTTACCTCCCAGTTGAAGAGCATCATCAGTGACACCACCAGGCCGAACATGTGATGGAACGGAAGCACGGACAGGGAGTCGCCCATCGGAGTAAACAGTTTGCAGCCGGTATTGATATCTGCAAGGATGTTTGCCTGGGAAAGCATGACCCCCTTGCTGATGCCCGTGGTTCCCGAGGTAAAAACGATGGTTGCCATCCGGTTGACGTCCGGTTCAAAATCCCGGTAAGCCGTTTCACCGGCCGCCAGGTATTCCTGTCCCTTTTTGAGAGCTGCCTCCGCTTCTTTGAGGGCAATCACCCTGCAGCCGGAGTCTCTGAGCAACGGAGCTATGCGGTCAGCGCAAATGACCACGGTGCTGTCGCTGAGATGAAGCAGTTGACATAGTTCCCCTGCAGGCAGGTCTTTGTCGATGGGAACGATGACATTGCTGCCGTTAATGACGGCAAAATAGTATACCAGCCACATGTAGGAATTGGGGGCGACCAGAGCTACGTGGGTCTGGCGGATTCCCTCATGTTCCAGCCAGGTGCCGAAAGCAAGAACGTCATTCCAGAATTCCGCCACGGTTTTTTGTGCAATAACCTTGCCCTGACGGAAACGAAAGGCCACACGGTCC
>OMRS01000299.1 GCA_900313545.1 uncultured Eubacteriales bacterium
ATCGCAGGATCGACCATCAGGAGATGGAGTTTTTCCTTGTCGTCTTCCTTGTGGACGGCACTGATCAGCATGCCGCAGGAATCAATGCCCATCATCTTTCTGGGCGGGAGATTCGTGATGGCGATGCAGGTCTTTCCGACCAGCTGCTCCGGCTCATAGAATTCATGAATTCCACTCAGAATCACGCGTTTATCATCTGTTCCGTCATCCAGGAGGAACTTCAGGAGTTTCTTTGACTTGGGCACGGCCTCACACTCCAATACCTTGACGGCGCGGAAATCCGACCTGCTGAACGTATCGAAATCGACGTAATCCTTGAACAGCGGTTCAATCTGCACTTTGGAAAAATCGATCTTCTCCTCCACAGGAGCCGCAGGTACTGAATCTTCTTCGGCTTTCTCCTCCGTCTTTTCAGGCCTGTCCTTGTCAAGCGGCTTCATGGTCGGGAACAGCAGTACGTCCCGGATGCTGGGAGAATCCGTCAGCAGCATCACCAGACGGTCTACGCCGAATCCGAGTCCGCCGGTGGGCGGCATGCCATACTCCAGCGCCGCAATGAAGTCCTCATCCAAATCCGCGTGCCCGCCCTGAGCGCGTTTTGCCAGGGCCTGACGGACAAAGCGTTCCCTCTGGTCAATGGGGTCATTCAGCTCGGAGAAAGCATTTCCAAGCTCGGAACCGTTGGCAAAAAACTCAAAGCGTTCCGTCATGTCCGGTTCATCCTTCTTCCTCTTGGCCAGAGGAGAAATCGCCACCGGATAATCGGTAATGAATGTGGGCTGAATCAGGTTGGCTTCCACAAACTCGTCAAAACAGGCTTCCAGGCACTGGCCCCTGACCGCGTCCTTCTCCACATGCACGCCTCTGGCCTCGCACTCTGCCCTGGCTGCCTCATCGGTCTGCCAGGCATAGTAATCAATACCGGAATACTTTTTGACGGCTTCCGCCATGGTCATCCGGGTCCAGGGAGCAGCCATGTTGATTTCCTTGCCCTGATACTGGATCTGCAGCGTTCCACAGACCTTCTGCGTAACATAGACGTACAGTTCTTCGACCAGGTTCATCACCTGCTCATAGTCCGCATAGGCCTGATACACTTCAATGGAGGTAAACTCGGGATTATGGCGGGTATCCATTCCCTCATTTCTGAAGATCCGACCCACCTCATACACCTTTTCAAATCCGCCGACGATGAGACGCTTGAGATACAGCTCCGTCTCAATCCTCAGATACATGGGGATATCCAGCGCATTGTGGTGAGTGACAAAGGAACGGGAATTGGCGCCGATTTCAATGGTCTGCAGCACCGGCGTATCCACTTCAAGGAATCCATGTCCATCCAGGAACTCGCGAAGCGCACGGATAATCTGGCTGCGTTTGACGAAGGTATCCTTGACCTGGGGATTGACGATGGTATCCACATAGCGCTGACGGTAACGGATATCCTGATCCCTGAGTCCGTTGTACTTTTCCGGGAAAACACGCAGGGACTTGGTCAAAAGGACAAGTTTCTGCGCATGGACGGAAATCTCACCGGTCTGGGTCTTGAACACGAACCCTTCCACCCCAAGGATATCTCCGATATCAAAGGTTTTAAAGTCCTGATAGCATTCCGTTCCCACATCATCCCTGCGGACATAGACCTGAACGCTGCCTTCCCCGTCCAGCAGATGCATGAAGGAGGCCTTTCCCATAATCCTGCGGCTCATCATGCGCCCGGCGATGGACACGGTCTTGCCATCAAGCTCGTCAAAATGCGTCAGGATTTCCTGTGAAGAATGGGTCCTGTCATATTTGGTAATGGTATAGGGATCCCTGCCTGCAGATTTGTAGGCAGCAAGTTTCTCCCTGCGGATGGTTTCCTGCTCCGTATAGACGGGAGCATCAAACTGGGATCTGTCGCTCATCGCAGCCTCCTATCTGATCAGGCGGTAATGTTCAGGATCTTGTAAGACCGGTTCCCGCCAGGGGTATGGGCTTCCACGACGTCTCCGATGCGGTGTCCCATCAGGGCGCTACCCACGGGAGATTCATTGGAGATTTTGCCGCTGAAAGGATCAGCCTCGATCGTACCTACGATGATATATTCCTCTTCTTCCGCATCCTTGTCGCGGGTATCGATGATGACCACACGGCTTCCAAAGCCGACCTCGTCGGAGCTCGTCTCATCCACGATCACCGCATTTTCAATCATCTGCCTGAGTTCGGTGATGCGCTGCTCAAGCACTGCCTGATCGTTCTTGGCCGCGTCGTATTCGGCATTCTCACTCAGGTCACCCTGGGAAATGGCATACCGAAGCTGTTCCGCCACCTTGATCTTTTCCGTAGTCTCCTTGTATTCCAGTTCATCCTTGAGCTTCTGCAGACCTTCGGTGGTCACCACAACGCGTTTTACATCCGCCATGTTGCTACTTCCTTTCCGCCATCTCAACTTAAGATGTCTTAAACCTAGTAAAACACCTCTGCCAGTAGCAGAGGTGTTATTTGGGATCCGGCAACGTCCTACTCTCCCGGGCCGTCTCCAGCCAAGTACCATCGGCGCTGAAAGGCTTAACTTCTGTGTTCGGTATGG
>OMRS01000305.1 GCA_900313545.1 uncultured Eubacteriales bacterium
AGGATGGGCATGGAGAGATCCAGCAGCATCAGCGCGATTTCGCTCTGATGGCTGCGCAGGAGCTCCATGGCCTCCACGCCGTCGGAGGCGAAGAGCGGATCGTAGTCCTCCGCCAGGAAGTTTTCAAGGATCCGGCGGTCGATCTCGATGTCCTCCACGATGAGGACCCGGCGGCGGATGGTGGAGGCAAGCAGGTCCTCAAAGTCCACATCCTGTTTTTGAAGCCTTTGGGGCTCCTCCTCCCGCATGCTGGCCCCCAGGCTCTTGAGGAGCAGCTTCTCCTCGTACATCGCCCGGTCCGCCCGCTCGAACACCTCGTGGAGCCGGCGGTCCTGCTCCGGGCAGTAGGCGGACATGCCGCCCGAGACGATCGCCTCCCGGGTGGAAATGTTGGCGCTTGAGAGGCTGTGGAGCCTGTCCATCAGCTGCTCCCGCTCCTCATACTCCTCACCCGTCAGGATCAGCGCGAACTCGTCGCCGCCCACCCGGTACACCGGGCTGCGGGGGAAGATCTCGCGAATCATCCGGCTGGCCTTGAGGATGTACTCATCCCCGGCCTTGTGGCCCATGGTGTCATTGATCGCCTTGAGGCCGTTGACGTCGCAGACCACCACGGCAAAGCTGCCCGCCTCACCGGCGGCCATCTTCCCGTCGATCAGCTTTTCCGTTTCCAGATAGGCCTGCTTGCTCTTGACGCCGGTCAGGCCGTCCTGGTAGGCGTGGTCGTGCACATGGGCGATCTGCGTTCTGAGCTCCTGCTGCATGAAATGGATCTGTTTTTCCAGGCCGTCCATGGTGGAGGCGTCCTCGTCGTGCCCGTGGGGGACGCTCTCCGCCTCCATTCCCCTGGAGGCGCTGCCGATCTCCTGCATGAGGGAGGTTTCCAGCTCGCTGAGCTGCCCGTGGATCATCTCGATCTTCCGCTGGCTCCGGAGGGAGATCGCCAGCACGATCGCCCCGCCCACCAGCAGCGACACCAGCCCCACCACCAGCAGCGTCCGGTTCAGGAGGGCCAGCTGCTCATTGTACCATTCCGCGCTGAAATCCACGGCGATGATGCCGGCCAGATCGCCCCGGGAATCATAGACCGGGCTGTAGGCGCTGTAAAAGGACCCCCAGGCGTCCTCATAGTGCTCCCTGTCCACCGAGGGCGTCCCCCGGCTGGCCGCATGCAGGGCGTCCGTATAGACGATGGGCGAGCCGAATTCCCCCGGGTCCTCCACGGTGGGGTCAAGTCCGAAGGTGAAGGTGCCGTCCCCCATGTCCCGCACGCAGTAGATATAGCGAAGGTCCACGTTGTCCTGGAAATACGTGAGGGTGCGCATGATGGTCTCATATCCCGGCGTCCCCTTGTCCTCCGGCGTGACCCTTTTGAGCTCGTCCCCGTCGATCATGGCCGCGGCGGTGTTGGAGACGTCCAGCATCCTCGTCTGCATCAGCGTGATGATGGCGGACTTCGTCTGGCCAAGGAGCAGATATCCCAGGGAGATGTTGAGGGTCAGCAGAAAGATGACCGTCAGGACAAGATGCCTCGAAGTGCTCCTGGATTTGAGTCTGTCTATCATGAAGTCTCTCCTTCATCGCAAGTCGGCGCCGCCGGCGCAGGGCGCCTCCCCGGGCTCCCGGAGGGAAAAGTCCCCTGCACAGGAGCATTATAACAGACTTTGCGCCATCTCCAAACACTTCTTTGACGCCCTCCCCCGGGCCCGGCCCCTCATGCCCGGCCCCCGGCGCGCCTGTAAAGCCAGACGCCGGGCGCCCTCCCCTGCGGGAAGGCGCCCGGCGGTCGTTGTCCTGAGGATGCGCGCGGCACACCGTCCTCCTTCGGAGGGCTTACCGGGTCTCCGCGATGCGGGGCAGCCGGAGCTCCAGCGCGCTGTTGTCGATATTGAAGGCGTAGGTATAGGAGGACAGGGTGGCGTCGCTCACCTTGCCGGACTCAAAATCCTCATCCAGGAAGGCCCTGTACGGGTCCCAGCCGGTGACGATGAGCACCGCCCTGTGCCCGGGCTCGAAGGTATAGGAGGTGGGCTGGAGATAGAGCGTATAGTCGTAATACTCTCCGGCTTTCCTCTTTTCCGGGTTCTTCCGGTACTCTTTGCCCTCATAGCCCCCTCCGGGGTTGGCCAGGTCGCCGTGGCCGAAGGTGATGAGCTTGGTCGTGGTGCTGCTCTTCACCAGCTCCCTGACCCTTGTCCGGGGAAGTCCCCTGCCCGTTTCCACCGCCCCGATGGTGTGCGCGGGAACGGTGTCCCAGATCCTTTTCTGGGTCATATAGGCCTTGAAGGGCGTGACGTAGTCGATGGTATCCAGCAGCAGCGCCGAGAACACCAGGCCGTCCAGGTCCACGTTCCTCGAGGACAGCCTCAGGTGCACTTCGGGGATCCCGCAGAAGGTGTAGCCCTCCGGGAGGTCAAACACATACGTCGCGCAGGCGCTGTCCGGCAGGGTGGGATAGAAGTTGTCGCGGATGTTCTCCCTTCCGGCATCGTCGGTGCCCGCCATATACGGGGTGGCATAGGATGCGATGGCCGTCGTGTCCACATGGGACACGTCGTCCGGGTTCATTTCCCGATCATAGGGGAAGGTGTCATAGACGAAGTCCCCCCAGGACGCGTAGTTGACATACGAGCCGTCCACGTTGCTCTGGACGCTCACCGCCGGCATGTTCTCGATGCCGTTGTCCACGTCGTAGAGATAGTGGGAGAGCCATTTGTTCACGATCTCATCCCACACTTCCCCGTTGACGAGCCTGCCGACGAGGTGGTTGTGGCCGTCCTGGTGGAACACCAGCTTGAAGGGCTGGCCCGCCGCGGCAAAGGCGCGCGCCATCAGGTCCGCGTGCTTCGTGGTGACATTGAAGTCGTTGAGTCCGTGGACAATCAGCGCCGAGCAGCTGATTTTGCCGGGATCCAGCGTGTAGTCAAGCCGCTCCCAGATGTCGTCATAGTCGCCGTTGGTCTCCTTCTGGTCCTTCGCGAACTGCCAGAGGAAGGAGGCGTAGTCATCGTTGACGACGGTCCAGTCGTCATCCAGGAACGCCGCGCCGCTGTTGAAGAAGGCCAGGGTGTGGCCGTAATCCGCATCGACCATCATCGGCGCGCCCTGGGAGTTCGTGTAGTCGTACCAGGAGGCGATGCCCGCATAGGGGATGATCGTCCGCAGGCCCCTGACGCCGGAGGTGGCCACCTCAAAGGGCAGCGTGCCGCCGTAGGAGGTGCCCGTCATGGCCACATTGCCGTTGGACCAGTCCGCCTCGATCCGGATGTCATCGTACGGGTCGGTAAAGGCGGCGCGGTCCCCCGTGAGCCATTCCACGACGCACCTGTGGGCGTCCCGCTCGAGGTCAAAGCCGCACAGCTCAAAGCCCTCGGAGCCGTAGGTCCCGATGCCCCCGGCCTCCACCACGGCAAAGCCCCGGGCAAGGAAATAGTTGTATCTTTCGGCGCCGCTGTAGCCCTGTGTGCCGGAAATGGGCACCGTGTAGTTCCAGCTCTCCGCCTCCGCCCGCTCTGCCGCCTCAAGGGTCGTCATGGCGCCCTTCGGGGTGCGCTTTTTTCCGGGAGCGTACAGCTTGTCGTAGTCAAAGGGGACGGGGTTGAAGACCATGCTGCTCGAGATGACGTCATCACTCACGGTGCCCGCCCCGTAGGGGGTGGGATCGTAGATGGTTCCGGCCCTGTACAGGCCTTCCGCCGCCAGGCGGGGAACCTGGACCAGCACCTCCACCAGGTCCGCCTTTCCGTCGCCATCGGTGTCGTGGTCCGTTTCGACATACACGCAGAAGCGGAGGATGTCGCTGCCCTCATTGGTATAATCGTCGTTTCTCAGGTTCGTGACCTCAAGGACGGGCTGGGCCATGCCGTCCTCAAACACCGGGACGGCCCCCTCCTTCTGCGCCAGGGCCGCAGCGCCCGCGCAAAGGAGCATCAGGACCGCGAAAAGGATGCCTGCTGTCTTTTTCATCATCTTTATCTCCTCTTTCTTTTCATGAATCAGGTCACGGGGCGCGCCTCAGGGCTTCCGGGCGGGCGCCTCATTTGCCAAAGTCCAGGAAACATGCCCACTGCTTCTCCCAGGCGCGCATGAGCGCCTCCCTGCGGGACGCGTCCAGCGTGCTGCAGCGGATGGAATTCTCGCAGAGCTGCCGGATCTGCGCCACCCCCAGGTCCCAGCACAGGATGGCGGCAAAGAAATCATCCGTCAGCGTGCCGTGCTCCATGTAGCCCGGATCGTCCGAGCACAGGCACACGGGGACGCCGCGCTTCAGGTACTCCACCGCCGGATGGGACCGCAGGTCGGGGACATAGCGGAGCATATGGTTGCTCACGGGGGACACCTCCACGCAGACCCCGTCCCGGATCACCTGCTCCATGAGGGAGGGGAAGCGGTAGAGGTTCAGCCCGTGCCCGATCCTTCTGCATCCGAGCAGCATCGCGTCGATGATGTTGTCCGAGCCGGGGAGCACGCTCTCCCCCGCGTGGAGCAGCGGCACCAGCTCCGGGGCCTTTTCCATGATCCCCCGGAGCATCCCGACATACGCCGTCAGGGGATAGCTGGCATCCTCCTCATTGACCAGATCAAACCCGGTCACAAAATCGCGGGGGCCGCCGGGGTCCCGGGTGTCCTTCACCTGGTTGTGCACGGTCACGCAGTTCTCCATGAGGGCCCGGGTCTTGTCCATGTCGCGCTCGAGGGCCTTGAGCCCGGTGCCGATCACGTTCACCCTGAAATCGGGGACCTCCTCCCGCACCCGGTCAAGGGCGCGCAGGACCGCCTGCGCCCCGGCCGCCGCCGTCTCGGGGGAACCGGCAAGCTCGGTGCGCACCTCGACGTGGAGGATGCCGCTCCTGCAGTAATAGCGGAAGGCCTCCACATAATACGCCTCCACCAGGTCCTGTGTGGCGGCCAGGGCCCCCTGTCTGCCGAACAGCCCCTCGAACCAGTCCCAGATGTTCAGGGCATCGGCCCCGCCCAGGAGGGTCCACTGCCGGAGCAGCTCCTCCCGGGTGAACACGCCCCGCTCCAGCGCATCCCCCACGCGTATTTCATCCGCCGCGGCCTCCCCGGGGGATGCATGGCAGAAGAGCCGGTACCGGTTCTCCTCCCCCGTGCCGATATACAGCTCCTCCCTCGAGCGGACAAATGCGAGCAGCTCGTCAAAGGGCAGCATCGTCATCCCGTGGACATGGAGGTCCGCGCCCTTGGGCAGCGCCTCGCAGAACCCGTACAGCGTGCTTTCCCAGATCCGCTCATCCGTCAGGAACGCCAGGTCCCCGGGGACC
>OMRS01000295.1 GCA_900313545.1 uncultured Eubacteriales bacterium
TCGTCCTCCACGGTGTACCGGAAGAATGACACCTCGGATGTCATCCGGGAGATGCAGCAGGCCCTGGCAGGCCTTGGCTACTATTCGGGAAGCATCACGGGGCACTTCGGCGACAGAACCGTCACCGCCGTGACCCGCTTCCAGCGCAGCGCCGGGCTGAGCGCCACGGGCAGCCTGGACGGGGAGACGGTTGCGGCGATCCGCGCGCAGGCGGAGGAGGCCGGGAGCGGCGGGAATTCCTCCTCGCCCTCCTCAGCCTCCCCGGGCACCTATTACACGCTTGACTGGTATACGGCCAAGAACAACAACCTGTTCTCCCGCATCGGCATGACCCGGGGGCAGGAGGGAACGCTGACGGACCTGGAAACGGGCAGGAGCCTGCAGGTGCGCATCCAGTCCGCGGGCGCCCATGCGGATGTGGAACCGGTCACCGCCAGAGACACGTCCACCCTGTGCGGGATTTACGGGGTGTCCTCCGCCTCCAAGATCAACTATGTCCGGCGGCCGGCGGTGTTCCAGACGTCGGAGGGCTACCGGATCGTCTGCTCCATCTACGGGACGCCCCACGGGCAGCAGGACATCAAAACCAACAACTATCCGGGCCAGTTCTGCCTGCATTTCCTCAATTCCAAAACCAGCGGCAGCAAGAAGGTGGACAGCGACCACCAGGCCGCCATCAAAAAGGCCGCCTCCATGGTGGGCGGCGTCAGGACGCTGCGCAGCGCGTCGGACCTGTAAGCGCAAAAACGCGGGGACTGTGAAAGGCTTCACAGTCCCCGCGGGCCGTTTTGGGATTACTTGTACTGGGCGGGATACTGGATCTGGGCGCCGGCGAATTCCAGCGGCCAGACGGTCTTGTACACGCCGTCCTGAACCTGGGCGATGGCGATGGACGCAGCCGTGTTGTTGTGATAGTGCTGGGTCCCGTTGAAATCGTGGTTCTCGAAGCGGATGGCGTCATAGGGGAGGATGATTTCGGGGCCGTTGGGGAAGCTGCCCTCGATGTTCATGTTCTCAAGGGCTTCCTTGACCTTCTCGCCGTCGGTGGTGCCGGCCTGCTCGAAGGCGGTCTTGAGGATCCAGGTGGCGGTGTAGCTCTCGGCGGAGTGGCCGTTCATGTCCAGACCGTACTTCTCCTTGAAGGCGGCGTTGATCTCCTGGCCCTTGGTCAGGTCGGGGTTCCATTCCACCACGGAAGCCACGCCGTTGGAGATGCCCTGGGTGTTCTCCAGGAAGGAGGGATCGGTGTAGCCGTTGGCCTTGGCCACGAGGATGGGCGGCTGATAGTTCTGCTCCTGCAGGGTCTTCATCAGCAGGGTCGCGTCGGCGATGTAGCTCTCCGCGAGCACGGCGTCGGCATTGGCGGCCTTGAGCTTGAGCACTTCAGAGCTCAGGTCAGGCTGTCCGCCCTGGTACTCGACCTTCTCCACCACTTCCATGCCGTAGTCGGCGGCAAAGATGTTGGCGGCGTCGATGAGCTGCTGGCCGATGTTGGAGTTGTCGGCGAAGATGGCGATGGTTTTGACTTCCTTGCCGGTGACCTTGGCGGTGTCCCTCAGGTAGTCGAACATGCCGCGGATGTAGACGGAGTTCATGGGGCACATCCGGAAGAAGAAGTCATAGCCTTTCTCGGACAGGTTGTCCACGGTGGAAATGGCGGTCACCATGGGGATGCCGTTCTCCTCGCAGACCTGAGCGGCGATGTCGGTCAGGGTGGACATGTGGCAGCCCAGCAGGGCATCGCACTTGTCGACGGTGACCAGCTTCTCAGCCACGGACTTGGCCTTCTTGGCGTCGCCCTCGTGGTCGCCCTTGACGATCTCCAGCATCTTGCCGTTGACGCCGCCGGCGGCGTTGATCTGCTCCACGGCGAACTCGATGCCGCGGATGATGTTGTTGCCGATGGCCGCCTTGTCGCCGGAGTAGGCGTACATGGCGCCGATCTTGATGGTGTCGCCGTCGGCCAGGGCTGCGGTGGCAAACAGGATGCACAGGCAGGCCAGGATGGCGGCAAGTTTCTTGAGGTTCATATGAAACCCTCCTTTGTTTATTATTTTAACGGCGCTGGCCGTTAAAACCGCTCAGATGCCGAGGTAGGCGCGCTTGACGTGCTCGTTGCGCTCCAGCTCCTCCGCGGTGCCCGAAAGGGCGATGTGCCCGTTTTCGATGACGTAGCCGCGGTCGGCGGTGGAGAGGGCCTTGGTGACGTCCTGCTCCACGAGGATGACGGACAACCCCTGGCGCTTGGCCATGTCATGGGCCACGTTCAGGATGTCGTCCACGATGTTGGGGGCCAGGCCCAGGCTGGGCTCGTCCAGGATCAGCAGCCGGGGAAGGCCGATGAGCGCCCGGGCCACCGCCACCATCTGCTGCTCGCCGCCCGAGAGGGTCCCCGCCGCCTGGCGGGAGCGCTCCTTGAGCTTGGGGAAGCAGCTGTAGCAGAATTCAAGGGACTGGGGAAGCTTTTCCCTGGCGGCCCTGGAGAAGGCCCCCAGCTCCAGGTTCTCGTAGACGGTCATGTCGGTGAAGAGCTGGCGCCCCTCCGGGACCTGGACGATGCCGGCATCCAGGATCTGCCGGCTGCGTTTGCCGCACAGCTCCTCGCCGTTGAGGAGGATGCTGCCGCCGGTGGGGCGGATCATGCCGGTGACGGCGCGCACCGTGGTGGTCTTGCCTGCGCCGTTGCTGCCCAGGATGGCGATGATCTCGCCGTCGCCCACCTCAAAGCTGATGTCCCAGAGGATCTGGACCTGGCCGTAGCCCGCGCTCAGATGTTCAACCTTCAGCATGTGCGTCCTCCTTTTTCTTTCCCAGGTAGACTTCCATGACATAGGGGTCGTTCATGACCTGCTGGGGGGTGCCCTCGGCGATCTTCTCGCCGTGGTGGAGCACCACCACCTTCTCGCACAGGGAGACGACGGCCCGCATGATGTGCTCGATGAGGAAGATGGTCACGCCGCCCTCGTTGATGCGCCGGATGAGGGCGATGGCCTCCTCGGTTTCCGTGGGGTTGAGGCCCGCCATGACCTCATCCAGGAAGAGCATGTCCGGCTTGGTGGCCAGGGCGCGGGCCATCTCCAGGCGCTTCTGGTCCGGGGTGCCCATTTCGCGGGCCAGCACGTTGCGCTTGTCGAACATGCCGGTGAACTCCAGGGTCCGGGCGGCGATTTCCCGGGCCTCCCGGAGGCTTTTGGCCTTGTGGCGCCCGAAGAAGGCGGAGGAGGCCACGTTGTCCAGCACGGTCAGGTTCCCCAGGGGCTTCATGATCTGGAAGGTCCGGGCGATGCCCATGTCGGCGAACTCGTCGGCCCGTCTGCCGGTGATGTCCTTCCCCCGGTAGAGGATCTGCCCGCTGGTGGGGGGATAGAAGCCGCAGATCATGTTGAAGGTGGTGGATTTGCCGGCGCCGTTGGGGCCGATCATGCCGGTGATGCAGCCCTGATCGGCCGTGAGGGAGACGTTGGAGACCGCGGTCAGCCCCTTGAAGGTCTTGGTGAGGTTGCGCACCTCAATCATGATTTCGCTCATTTCGCGTCACCTCCCCGGTTGATCTGGCGTGCGATGTCGTCCTCGCCCGGCACCTTGCCCAGGACCTTTTCCTCCAGGAACGCCTTGAAGCGGCTGTGGTGGTACCAGCCCAGGATGCCGGTGGGGCGGAAGCGGATGACCACGATGAGCACCACGGCGTAGAGGATCAGGTTGATGCCCGGCAGGATGGCGCCGAAGGTGTTGCGCAGGTATTCGGACAGGGAAACCATCAGGATGCCGCCCACCAGCGGGCCCTCCACGAAGGCGGAGCCCCCGATGATGGCCGGCAGCACCATCTCCACGCTGGCGCTCTGGAGCATGATGTCCGGGTCGATGTAGCGGTAGTAGGAGGCGTAGAAGACGCCGGCCACGGCACTGACGCAGCCGGAAATCACCACGGCGATGACCTTGTAGCGCAGGGGCCGGATGCCGATGGCGGCCGCCACGTCCTCATCCTCGCGGATGGTCTTGAGGGCAAAGCCCAGCTTGGAGTTGTCGATGCGCTTCATGATCAGGTAGACGCACACCATCATGACCAGGGCGATGTAGTACCAGATCACCTTGTCCTTGAAGGCGAACATGGCCCAGTTGTTGCCCTTGACATAGGGCAGGCTGACGCCCACGGCCTTGCCGGCGAAGTCGGAATTGAGAATCACCTGCCGCACGCACTCGGCGAAGGCGATGGTCACCAGGGTGAAGTAGGGGCCCCGGAGGATGAAGCACTGGGAGAACACCATGCCCGTCACCAGGGCGGTGATGAGGATCGCCACGGGGAAGGTCGCCCAGGGGTTCCAGCCGTAGTTGGTGATGAGCAGGGCGGAGGTGTAGGCGCCCAGACCCATGAAGCAGGCGTGGCCGATGGAATTCTGGCCGGTCATGCCGCCCAGCAGGTTCCAGGCCATGGACATGGTGGTCATATAGAAGGCCACGATGAACACGTTGATGATGTAGGGCATTTTGCGGATGAACTGGGGCAGCAGCAGGATCAGAAGGATCAGGAGCCCCAGGGCGAGCGCGCGGCGCTTTTCAAAAGTCGTCTTCATGGTTTACGCCCTCCTCAGCTTGATGTTCTGGCGGATGACCAGAATGATGATAAAGGTCAGGAAGACGACCAGGGTCTTGACGCTGGGGCCGATGAACAGGGAAACCAGGGTTTCCAGAAGCCCCAGGAAGATGCCGGCGAAGAACGCGCCGGGGATGCTGCCCAGGCCGCCCACCACCACCACGATGAGGGCGCGGAAGCCGTAGCCGGAGCCGGCAGTGGGGTTGATGACGTTGAAGAGGGTCAGCAGGGCGCCCGAGATGCCGGCCAGGGCGGCGCCCAGGCCGTAGGTGATCATGTAGATGGACTTGGCGTCGATGCCCACCACCTGCGCGCCGACGGGATTCTGGGAGACCGCGCGGATCTGCTTGCCCACGGGGGTCATCTTGAGGAAGAAAAACAGGGCGATGGAGAGGATGATCAGCACCGCGAAGCTGATGAGCTTGGGCAGGCCGACGGTGACGGGGCCCAGCGCGAGCACGTCAGAGGAGTGGGCCGTGGTCAGGGTGCGGTAGTCCGACGTGAAGATGGTCTGGGCCAGGTTGGTGAAGAGGATGCCCAGTCCCACCGTGAGAAAGAGCAGGTTGGTGAAGCTCCTGGTGCCCAGGGAAGGGGTGATCAGGGTATGCTGGATGAGTGCGCCCAGGCAGAACATCACCAGGGCCACCAGGGGAATGGCGATGTAGGGGCTGATGCCCAGCAGCTGATAAAAAACGAACATCAGGTACATGCCGACCATCAGCATTTCACCGTGGCAGAAATTGATGATCTTCATCACGCCGAAGATGATGTTCTGGCCCATGCCCATCAGGGAATAGAATCCGCCGATCATGAGGCCGTTGATACACGCCTGGAGAAAAGTGTCCATCCGAAGTCATGCCCCCGTTTCCTTGGTGATATTCGGTGTTTTACGAAAACACCCTCTGTCAAAATTGTAGGACGCGACGGGGTAAAGAGTCAAGAAGCACACTCCGTTTTGTCAGCTTTTGCCAAAAAACCTGCGCGGATGTGCGTATCCGCAGCACGGTTGCCCGGAAAGCGCGCCATCTGCGCTGCCCGCTTCCTGCCTGCGGGGAGGAGATGCCCGCCATCAGTCCGGTGCCGCGCCGTGGCCGTCACACGGCAGAAGCGGCATGTCCCCGGCTCAGAGGGATCTGCGGGAAGGCACTCTGCTCTTCCCGGAAAAGGTCAGGTAATTGCGGACATATCTCGTTTTCAGTTCAAAGAGCGACATTTCCGTTTCACTTAAGGTCGGCATTCTCTGCATTGATTTCTCCTTCCCGCGCCTTTTCGCTCATCTTTTGGAGCCCCGGCACTTATATGTAAACGGGCATAAAAAAGCACCCTGGATTTCTCCAAGATGCTTCTCTCTGCTCTATTTAGCTACTTCAGGCCACTCATTTTCTTGTACACGTCACCGCGGGATCCTGCCAGGAATGTGCTGATCACTATGATCTTTCCATTGATGATGGCATACACAACTCTGTAGCCCCCAAGCTTGATCCGGTAGTAGTCATTCCGTTTCCCTTTGATCCTTTTTACATCAATTTTATCCGGATGATCCCCAATAAGCAGTTCTTTGATAGCGTCTTCGTATTGTGTCCTTACATCCTCGTGGGTTTTCAGAAATTTGTCTGCAGCCTTCGTGTACTGTATTTCATAGCTTAACTCTGCTCTTTTGTCCATCGGATGCCTCCACTCAAACTGTAAAACGCTTTGTGGACGCAATGGTCAGATCATCATCGGAAAGACCTTCGATTTCGGTCAGGATTTCTTCGGTTTCTTCATCAGAAGCATCCTGAACGTTTGCGGTAAGTCGGTAGAAAGGATCGCTCTTGAGTTCGGCGATATACCCTTTGACTGCATTCTTTATCAAGTCTGTGACAGACATATTGAATACACCGGCGACATGCTTCATGTCAAGAATTTCCGCTTCATCCATTTTGAAATTCATTGCTCTCGTTGCCACGGTCAACACCTCCTTGTCGTTCATCATTAGTATATACCGTAAAGACGGTAATGACAAGTGGTATCGTAAAGTTATTTGTAAATTTTCTGAGAACGACCGGTGCAGGGCTACTTGCCCCACACCGAGCCGTCCTCATTGAAGATGTCATTGATCCTAAAATCGTGCCAAAAGTAGATATACACACATTTGTTATGAGTTCTAAATACTCTTTTATCATCCATTTGGATATCACACAAAAATTTCATTACAATTAAATATTATAAGGCATCCGATTGTCGTGTTACGGTGTTCGGATGCCCTTTTGTTTGCCATAGTTTTCTCTTTTTGGAGTATCTCTTTCTACAATCATTGCTGTCTGACTGACAAGATGAAATCGTATCGATAACAAGTGTCTATGTTACGTTGCCGCATTTTGATCCGGATATACCAATCGAGGACGTCCACGACGACCTTTTTTCAGCGGCTGCAGCATCGCGGATTTCGGGGGGAATGACGCCATGAGGACAGAGGACTGCGGGGAAATTCTCCAGGACCTGCAGAGCCGATCCCGGGAAAGCCGGAACGGAAAAGATTTGGGGGAAAATCTCCCCCGTGAGGTGGGGAGTATGTTATAATTCCGGCGGGGGGAGAGAA
>OMRS01000374.1 GCA_900313545.1 uncultured Eubacteriales bacterium
AGGCCAGAAGCCATTGCGATCCCTCGAAGAGCTCGCCCTTGAAGTCTGCCCGCAGGCCATAAGCTACCACGGGTACACAGGCCACATCAACGATATCGACCAGAAGCTGCACCTGGGCTTTCGTGAGGAACTGAGCTTCATCCACGATGATGCAGTCGTAATTGCGGGCATCATCCAGCGTCAACTCCTCAATGAACACACACTGGGCGGAGAGGCCGGAGCGGGACGCGATGATCCAGTCCCTGGTGACCACCGCATGGGAAGGGATTCAGACTACAGTCAGCACAGTTGCGGAGGGGATACACACCACCATATCAACGGCGTGGGAGAATGTGAAGGAAAAGACCGGCTCCATCATGGAGAACGTATCCAGTACGCTTTCTTCGAAATGGGAGGCGATCAAGACAAACATCTCCAACGCGGTGAACAGCGTCAAAACCACGGTCACGACGGGATTCGAAGCGGCAAAGAGCTCTGTTTCGACCATCTTCGAGGGCATCAAAAGCAAGATTGACAGCGTCATGAGTACGGCGAAAAGCACCGTGTCAAACGCCATTCAGGCCATCCGGAACAAGTTCAACTTCTCCTGGTCCCTGCCGCATTTGCGACTCCCGCATATTTCCATCAGCGGTTCCTTCAGCCTGAACCCGCCCAGGGTACCGCACTTCTCCATCAGCTGGTACAAAAAGGCCATGGATGAAGGCATGATCCTGAACGGGCCGACGATCTTCGGGCAGAGCGGAAACACCCTGCTGGCAGGCGGTGAGGCCGGAAGCGAAGCCGTAGTCGGCACCCAAAGCCTCATGGAAATGATCCGCAATGCCGTGGCCTCCATGGCGAACCAGACGACCATCAACTACGGCGGTGTGACCGTCAATGTCTATCAGAAGGAAAACCAGGACATCCGGGCCCTGGCGGATGAGATTGAATACCGCATCAACAACAATGTGATGAGAAGGAGGGCGGCAGTTGGGACATGAAGCATGAATTCATCTTTAACGGCATGAACAGCCAGGATTTCGGCCTGACTGTCTCCGGAGAGGATACCTGGAGCCGTCCCCAACCGGATATCAAAAGAATCCAGGTTCCCGGAAGAAACGGCGATCTGATTCAGCTGGGGAACCGGTTCAAAAACCTGGACATCACGTATCACTGCGGGATCGTGAAGGATCTGCGGATGAACTTTGACGCCTTTAACGCGCTTCTCCTTTCTGATCCCGGGTACCATCGGCTTGAGGACAGCTATCATCCGGAGTATTACCGGATGGCGGTCTTTGAGTCGGCCCTGGATCCGGATGTGAAAAAGCGGGGCATTGCGGGCGAAGTGGATATCAAGTTCAACTGCAAGCCCCAGCTGTTCCTCAAATCCGGAGAGGTCGAGCAGCGAATCCTGAACAACGGCATGATCTATAACCCGACGAAGTATACGGCCGCGCCCAGGATCCGCTTTGGCTTCATGAACTCGGCAGAAGGTGGCAGCATCACGATCAACGGGAGGGCCATTTCCTCAGCAAACCCGGGGGATCTTGGAGATTTTATCATAGATTGCGAGCGTCAGGCATCTATTTGGCCGACACCCGGCAGAATTTCAACAACAGTTTTACCCTGAGTGATGGTGAGTTTTTTGAACTGTACCCCGGACGCAATCAGGTCTATTTCACGGGGATCTATTCGAGCGTGTTTATTACGCCAAACTGGTGGATGGTGTAGGCAGAAAGGAGGCGCCGGATGAAACCGATTCTGTTTGAAACAGGACAGACCGATTTTACCACGAATGGAATTGGTCGATTGACTGACGCGATCTCCTGTAAAGTCACAGAGGAGCGGAACGGGCAGTATGAGCTGCATATGGAATACCCCATCGATGGCTAGCTCATTGAAGAAATTCAATACAGCCGGATCATCGTGGCGACGCCTGCGGACAATAAGAGCCCTCAGCCCTTCCGCATCTACAGGATCACAAAACCCCTGTCCGGCGTTGTCGAGATTGATGCTGAGCATGTGAGCTACCAGATGTCCCATATTCCGATCCTGCCTTTTGCGTCAGTGGGCATTGAGCAGACCTTTTCCTTTTTCACGAGCTATGCAGCTGAATCGAATCCGTTCACATTTGTGAAGGACGGCACATTCAGCACGGTCATTGGAAACACCTTCCGGGTGAAGGAACCGACGAGTCTGCGGTCGCTCCTG
>OMRS01000296.1 GCA_900313545.1 uncultured Eubacteriales bacterium
CGCACTGGTATTGGCACTCTGTGCATCTTTTATCCCCGCCTACGCCGACACGGCCTTTCCGGTTTCCTCTCTCCAGGAGTCAGAGATGCCCGCCGGCAATATGGTGGTTGTCAACTGGGAATGAGCGGGAGTGAGAATATGATTGCGTTTTTTGAATTGCTGTTTTTTGCCGTGGTGGCAATAGCCATGTTCATAGCCGGCAGGGCCAACAAAGGAAAGGGCGCCAGCCCTGCGCCCCATAAAACAATGCGCTGCCCTTCCTGCGGCAGCACGGCGGATATCCGGGGCGGTCACTGGGAATGCCCGTACTGCGGAGACAGCGGCAGGATATAATAATTGAAAATAGTTTTGGGTTAAAGAGAAAACAAACTAACCACAAATCAGTTAGCGTGGCACAAGTAACAGCACAGGCGCTGTGAGAGAGGTATATAAATGTCTTATCGAAAGAAGAGTTTCAGTGAATGGCTGAAAGGCCTTTTCAGCCGGGATGACAGGAATTACAACATTGATGTGGACGCCTTGAGTGCGAGGGTCAGCCAGTACGCCTCTACGCTGCTTGAGCAGGTAAATCGGCCCAAACCGCCGTCCCCTGGAGTCCAGTATTCCATGCGGGAATCCGGGGATTACGGCGTCGAACAGAAAAAGCCGAAAGTGCACTTCCAACAGTGGCAGGAATTTGACCCGATTCCGGAGTTTCTCCGGAACGATCTGACCCCGTCTGAGGCAAGGGCACTGGCGATCCTGCTGGATGAGCGGAAAGAGGACACCTTTACGGACAAGCTCCTGGCTATGATCAAGGAAAAGGGCCTGCGGGATTCCACCGTTTACCGCCGTGCCCAGCTCGACCGCCGCCTCTTCTCAAAGATCGCTTCCGACCGTTTCTACAGGCCGGCAAAAGACACGGTAATCGCCTTCGCAATGGCGCTGGAGTGCTTGCTGGAGGAGGTAGATGCACTTCTCCGCAGCGCGGGTTTCCAGTTCTCCCGCAGCAGCAGGCGCGACATTATTATTGCATACTTTTTCCGGGAAAGAATCTATGACATCGATATCCTAAACTCCGTCCTCGCCGGCCTTGGCGAAAAACCCCTTGGCCGTGTAAATGTCGGGTAATAGGCGACCATTTCAGCTGATTGTTCTGCTACAATTCCATACGATGAGAGCCGCGGTTCCTCACCACAAAACAGAAGATGGGGTGCCGCGGCTCTCAATTTCTTCATGGAGGGGATTGCTTGGCAGCATCAGAGCAGATGAAAAAGGCGGTTCTGTACGCCAAATCAAAGTGCGGGCTCAAGCCTTGCTTTCAGGCCATGCCGGATGAAGAGATCATGTATTATCTTGATCATCTGGCGGATACGGAAGGGGAGAATCGTCCGCCGGACGCGAAGGAAAAGGAAAAATTGATTATTGAAGAAGTAGAGAAGGTGATGCAGCATGAAAGTATTACAGACGGGCAGCAGGTACTTGATTTATGACGACAGCATTCAGCCGCGGGATTTGCTTCCGGTTGCAACCTATACGGTCGGATATGACCAGCGGGAGGGCTGCTATCTGCAGCGGCGGCAGGACATCCGCGTGACGGAGAAAGCATATGGGGCCCATGAGGAACAACTGGATAAGGTTTTTGCCTCTTTCAGCTCCTTCCCCCGGAGTCTTGGCGTCATTCTCAGCGGTGACAAGGGGATTGGCAAAACCCTGTTTGCCAAAATGGTCTGCGAAAGGGCCGTGGAAGCGGGCTATCCGGTGATTCTTGTTGAAGCATGCTATAAGGGCCTGCGCGGCTTCCTGGAGTCCGTGGAGCAGGAATGCGTTGTGCTTTTTGATGAGTTTGACAAGATGTTCCGCTATGACGATGATGACGATAAGGACGACCAATCGGCCCTGTTGGGGCTTTTTGACGGTACGGCGGGCGGCAAAAAACTGTACATGGTTACCTGTAACGAGCTCTACAGTCTGACCAGGTATATTGTGAACCGGCCCGGCCGCTTCCATTATCACTTTCGTTTCGACTATCCCTCTGAGGGCGAGATCACGGATTATCTGCGGGACAATGTGGAAGAGGGGTTCTGGAATGAGATCGACGCCGTGGTTGATTTCTCCCGCCGGGTGAACCTGAACTTCGACTGCCTGCGGGCCATCGCGTACGAGCTCAACGGCGGAGCAAAGTTCAGCGACGCCATCCGGGACTTGAACATCCTGACCACGGAAGAGGAGCAATACAGCGTCCACCTGTACTATGACAATGGCCGGGAGCTGCATAACTTCAGCTACAGGACGAACCTCTACGCCCCCGGCGTGGACCGGACCGAGATGTACACCATCCGCCTTTATGATTATAACGGTGTGTACATCACGGAGGTGACCTACGGCAAGAGGGACGTCAACTACGACCGGGTGAAGGATGAACTGCTGGTGCCTGCGGACAGGATCCGCCTGGATTACTCCGGTGCCAAGGAGGAGGCCGCCAAAGCCTACAAGAACGCCAGGCCCCTCTACCTGACCTTCAGGAAGCACCCGGGCCAGAGCATCAACTATCTGCTGTGAGGAG
>OMRS01000191.1 GCA_900313545.1 uncultured Eubacteriales bacterium
CAGAGCCAGACGTCCCGTCGCATTCTCCGGAATGCCTCCGGAGGGATCCATGGATTCTTCCACATAGCCCCATTCGTTTTCAGAATATCCATTCTCAGCTCCTGCCACGGACATCAGAAGACACAGTCCCATCAGAAGCACCGCCCAGACGCGGCGAATGATTGTACGCATATACCCCTCCAAGACCCGTTTATCATTGTCTCATGAAAAGATATTCGTATTATAGCTTTCATTGTACGCAAATTCCACCCCTCGAAACCGGACAATTCAAAACTTTTTTCCGGCGCTTCCCGCAGCATTGACGTCGGCATTCCAAGAAGCCAGGACATTATGAAAAAAGGTATATACGGGCAGAAAAATCCCGGAAGTCTGCTCCGGTCATGACCGGAGAAACAGATTTCCGGGATGCATCAGGATTATTCAAGCAGGGTGCTCATGGGACGCCCCTGCGCGAGCGGAAGGGAGAACCCCAGAACCCGGGCCAGGGTGGGCGCCTCATCCACCAGGTTCCCCTCCTCCAGGAAGGCGCCCTCCCTGAAGCCGGGTCCGCGGGCAACAAACACCGGCTGAGGTCCCCGGTCCGGATGATAGCCATGAGTGGCGCGCCGCTCCCCTTCCTCCATGCCGGGTGATGCCATCATGGCAGGCGGCAGCCAGTTTTCTGAGAAGGCCGTCTGCCCGTCTCCCTCCAGAATGAAGGAAGCATCGCCGTACAGGTGTTCTTCCAGCCTCGCCTCCTCGCGGGTATAGACCCGGGAGATGCCACAGTCCTCCCGCTCCTTCATGGCCGTAAGCACCTCCAGTGTTTCCCGGACCAGAGCGGGATCCTCCGGGTCCGAGAGTACCACGGGAGAACACATACCTCCGCCCTGGCACCAGGCCTTCCAGAGGGTGACCCTGCCCTCTGGATCGCAGCGGACAAGTCCAGCCTCCCTCAAAAGGACATTGGGCCGGAGAATCCGGCAGTAGTCCATCTGTCCATGGTCGCTGACCAGTACAAAGCAGGTCCTGTCCCGAAGCTTTTTCTCCTCCAGGGCTTCAAGTATCCACCCGATATAGCGGTCTGTGTCCAGTACCGCCCGGGTCACTTCCGGATGAAAGACGCCGTGGGCATGCCTGGCTTCATCCACATGAACCGGATGCAGGGCAAGCACATCCGGTTCCGCTTCCCGGATCAGGTCGCAGGCGCAGCGGACAAGCACCTCATCCGCCTCAGGATGCCGGTCCATTCGCCTTCCCCTCCAGTTGCGGGATGCCAGCTGCACCACCTCCCGCGAGGAGCCCATCCGTTCCATCACCGCCTCCAGCGTGTCGGAAGGCCTGTAAGGCCAGACCTCCGGAATCAGCCAGTCCACGGCCGGATGGCCTCCGGTCGTCGGCCAGAAGACCGAAGCCGTGGTGTATCCATGAGCTTTTGCCTGTGTAAAAAGGTCCTGCGGACAATGGTTATGAAGCCGCTCCCACCGCCAGAGGGGCCGGGGATTTCCCGGCTCCGGCAGTGTATTGGAGGTGACAGCGTGGACTTCAGGATAGGTGCCGGTAATGATGGAGGCATGGCAGGGATAAGTCAGTGTGGGATAAATGGAGCGGATCCGTCTGACCCTTGCCCCGCCTCCCAGCGCTTCCCGGAAGGCCGGCTGACGCTCCAGCAGTAAAAGATCTTCCCCCACCAGAGCATCGGCGGAAAACAGAATCAGCTTCCTGCGCATGTCAGCTGGGGTTGGCCCGTACATACTGCTCGAGCATGCCTCCCAGGTCCTCCGCCATTCCCTGCGCCGCTTCCTCCGGGGTCAGGTCCTGTTCCAGCATGTCGGAAACCCAGTTCTGAATGCCGTAGTAAAAGTCGATGGACGGGCCCACCGTCACGGAATGCATGGTGTCCGGCGTCTGCAGCACCTGCCTGAGCCCCACCTCATACTGGGGATACTGACTGACAAGCTCCGTCCATGCGCTGCTGTCGGATGCCTTCACATTGGAGGGCAGATAGCCGGTTCCCCTGGCAAAGGTGGCCTGAACATCGGGTCCGGTCATCCAGGTGACGAACGTCCACGCAGCATTTCGCCGTGCCTCTCCCTGATCGAAGATGACCAGGCAGCTGCCGTTGACCGTGGCGCCCTCCGCTGCCTTCTCACTGACCCGGGGATAGAAGGTCACGCCCAGTTCAAATGAATCCCCGATTTTCTCCAGCAAGGAGGTCACATTCGAGGAGGAGCTGATCATCATCAGCTGTTTTCCTGCCACAAAGGCATCCAGGGAGCCTTCTCCATTTTCAAGAACGCCGCTTTCATACAGCGCCTTCCAGGTCTTGAGGAATTCCAGGAGCGCTCCGTTGTCCACGCATTCCAGCGCAGAGGCGGTCCCTTCAGTGCCGTTGGTCCGGTTGACCAGATTGCTGCCGAGCTGTCCCAGCCAGTTGGCCAGCGTGGGCGTGTTGGGAAGGCAGGCAAACACCGTCCGGGATCCGTCCCCGTCTTTTTCCAGTCCGCTTCCTGCCAGAGAGGCAATGCCCTCCAGGGTCCCGGGAACGGTGAGTCCCAGCGCATCAAAGGCCGACTTATTGTAGTAGAGCACAGTGGTGGATGTGGCAAAGGGCAGTCCAAGCTGTACGCCGCCCATCTTCCAGTTTGCCAGTGCCGGGGCAAGCAGATCAGACAGATCCGACTCAGGGTGCTCCTGCAGAGCACGGTCCACGGGGTAGGCCATCTCTGCAGAGGCAAAAGAGACCTTTCCAGTGGCGTCCAGCTGCATGACATCCGGCAGGGTGTCCGTTTGACCGGAAGAAAGCACGGAGTTGAGCTTGGTGACGGCTTCGCTGTACTTCCCCTGGAAGACCGCTTCCACCTCAATACCCTGTTCCCTGCCCAGGGTTTCGTTGAATTCCTTGACAAACGCATCCATGAGCTGTCCCGCTTCCTGTGTCATGGAGTGCCAGAGTGTCAGTTTCACGGGTTCCGCCACGCCGACGGAACAGACCAGAAGAAGGATTGCCAGCATCAGTAATACCCGTTTCATTGTGATTGCCTCCTTGCGATCATATTGTTTATCAGGAAATCAGCGCGCCTGAGCTCATGGCGTGGCTGACAGCCTTTCGTAAAATGAGATAGACCACCATGGTGGGAAGCATGGTGACGAACGTGGCCGCCAGGATCACCTCATAGTTGGTGGCGTCGATGGTGGTCAGCATGGTAATGCCCACCTGGACCGTACGCATGCTGTTGCGGTTGGTTACCAGCAGGGGCCACAGGTAGGTGTTCCACTGGGCCAGAAAGCTCTGAAGAAACAGCGTGATGAGCACCGGACGGGCTGTGGGCAGCAGGACGGAGAAGATAAAGCGGAAATCTCCGCACCCGTCGAGCATCGCGGCATCATGCAGGGCCACGGGAGATGTCATGAACTGCTGGCGCAGCATGAACATCTGGGAAGCGCCCACAAAGCTCACAATGCACATTCCCAGATAGGTGTCCAGAAGCCCCATACCGGAGACCGTCTGGTAATTGGCGATTACCAGCACGTCCGGGGGCAGCATCATGGTTGTGAGCATCAGGAGAAAAAAGAACCTGTGTCCGGGAAAACGGTAAAAGACAAAAGCGTAGGCGGCAAAGACCGCCAAAAACATGCGTACTGTGGAGGACAGCGTCGCCACGATCAGGGAATTGAGGTAATACCGCAGCATGGGGGTCATGTCAAATACGTACCTGAAGTTATCCAGATTGCGGAAACTTTCAGGAAAAAGTGTCGGCGGATAGGAGGAAAACTCCTGCGGAGTCTTAAAGGCCCCCATCAGACCGTAGAACACGGGAAACAGCACCACCGCCGCCATCAGCACAAGGACCAGATCCGGCAGAAGTCTGAGCAGCCGGTTGGAATTCTTCATTGATAATGCACCCGCCCTTTCTCCGTCGTGAA
>OMRS01000298.1 GCA_900313545.1 uncultured Eubacteriales bacterium
AGTCAGCCACAGCCTCCACATCCATTTCCCTGCGCTTCTCATAATATTCCGAATAAAGAAAAGATCTGGCAGCTTTTACGGAAGCATTGAATGCTTCACTCTGCGGATTACGCAGATCCAGAAGATCCAGGGCGTCTGAGAGTGCCTGCAGAGTCAGCTCCCGATCCCGGTCACCCTCCGGACAGAGACATGCGGCTTCCCATGGAACACGGATATCATAAACCAGACTGGTCACTTCCTGATTATAATCCTTCAGCTCAACCAAAAGGCGGGCAGGAGCCTCAAAGTCCCGGAGGGCCGGCACATAGCCTTCCAGGAGAATATCATAGGAGCGTCCGCATTCCGGGACGTCGGCCAGAATCAGTTCATGGTGTTTGGTATCGAAGGCCTGTTCGATCCGGCCATCCACCCATACGACAAACTGTGGATTGACCGCCTCCCATTCCGCTTCCCTTCCGGTAAGAATACTGAGAACGGTCTTCCCCCGGAACTGTTCAGGAATCTCGGCGCGGAACCGGAAGTCGATCCACTCCTCTCCCTGATCGCCCCAGACGGATCCGTTTCTGAATGCTGTCCAGGCTGATTTTCCATGAGGCGTGCATTCAATCTTCTCCACAGGTACAGACCGGATAACGGAAAGCCCGTCCAGAATCTCCAGCATTTTCCGGATTCGTTTATCCAACTGGTGCATTTGCATATTGTAACCCTCCTTTACAGGACGTCAAACGTCATGTGATGAAATCAGTCATCAATGATGATGTCGAGCTCCTTCAGCCTGGCCAGCAGCTCGTCGAGATCTTTGGCGGCTGTGACGCTGTCTGTTTCATACTCATCCAGAATGGCAGCTAAAAGCTCTTCACGTGAAACAGAGGTCTGCAGCTTTTCCCATACAAAGGCGGCTATTTCATTCATCAGCACGGTTCCGTTAAATTTCGCGATATTCTCATTCACGGGCATCAGAACATATTCACCTACCAGATTTCTCAGTATAAAGCCTTCTGCTGCTTTCAAATTGGTTCCTCCTTCTATGATTCACAATGGGATAAGGGTTTTATGCCCTGGCTGACCATATATCTGGTCTGACGGCACAGCGCCGTTGGCTGATGGCCGGGAGCTGCGTACTGCGCCATTCTTGCCGCACATTTGTCGCAAATCTGCTCATAGGGACATTCCAGACATTCGGGTACCCTTGGCCAGTTCTCTGCCGCCTGATTGACGATCTGCCATGCTTTTGAAAAACCATCACGCAGCGGGTAGCTCCTGATTTCGAGCCTGTTGCAGGGACACATTTCACCCTTCCAGGTGATGACAAAGCCGGAGCGGCCGCCTCCGCATTCCAGACCGCAGACATCACACGCATGGTGTGGTCCGCCGGGCGCCGGCAGTTCATCCTCCGGCACCTGCTGGTTCCTGAAACCCTCCAGTTCATGGTAAAATCGCTGAATTCTTACGTAAAAGTCGACGTCCAGGTCTTTTTCTCCCTTCATACGCCAGGGCTCATCCCTGGGAACAAACAGCGATGTATTGATCAACAACTGGTCCGTGAGACTTCTGGCTGTGCGGATGGTATCAAAAACATCTTCGCCGAGAAAAGGATTCGGCGTGACCGTGATGGAGAGGGGGAGCCGGGCCTCTTTCACAAGCTGAATGTGGTCGTAAACCTGGTGAAACACCCGCTTTCCGGTCACGCGTTCGTATGCGTCTTCGTTTGCGCCGTACAGGGTGATCTGAATGAGTGAAGGCGGATGCGCTTTGAAAAACCGGATCTTTTCTTCATCCAGCCAAACCGCATTGGTCAGAACATCGACCTGGCAGCCAAGGCTCTGCAGATACAGGTACAGTTCCTCAAAGCCTGGATAGGTGAGGCATTCGCCGCCGGTGAGTGTTGACTGGAACATTCCGCCCTTAAAGGCCTGAAGCATCAGATCCTTCCATTGTGCGGTCGTCAGCAGAGGGCTTCCCTGCAGCTGCTGACTGGTCAGGTGTACATAGCACATTTTGCAATCAAGGTTGCACAGGGGTGTAAGCTCAAACTGACCGTGAATCGGGATGCCCTTTGTTCTGGCCTTGCCTTCCAGGTATTCCGACAGATCCCCGAAATTCGGACTTCCCTTTTTGCCCTGATTCTGGAGCGCCG
>OMRS01000300.1 GCA_900313545.1 uncultured Eubacteriales bacterium
ATAATGGTATCTACTGCTTTTCAGGGAGGAGGATTTCATGCATGTCTGAAGAACGAATGCTGATCGTGGGCGGGCACCGTCTGGAAGGTGTCACGCATGTCAGCGGCGGAAAAAACACCGCTGTCGCCATCATTCCCGCCACCATTCTCAGCAAGACTCCCTGCGTCATTGAAAATGTCCCTGATATCGAGGATGTCAAGGTGTCCGTGGAGATCCTTCTCCATCTGGGTGCGAAGGTCGAGTGGAATCCCGAGGAAGGCGTCATGATCATCGACTCCTCGAGCATCAACCGGACAGACGTCCCCCTGGACCTGTGCCGCAGGATGCGCGCCTCTGCTTATTATATAGGCGCCCTGCTGTCCCGCTTCGGCGAAGCCCGCGTGCCCCTTCCCGGGGGCTGCGATATCGGGCGAAGACCCATTACCCAGCACATCAAGGGAATGCGCACCCTGGGCGCCGAGGTGGAAACCTCCCACGGCATCGTGATTGCCCGGACCCAGGGCCTCAAAGGCACCAACGTGTACATGGACATGGTCACCGTGGGCGGAACGGTCAATGTCATGCTTGCCGCCACCAGCGCGGAGGGCATCACCACCATCTACAACGCGGCCAAGGAACCCCATATCGTCGACCTGGCCAACTTCCTCGGATCCATCGGCTGCCGGGTCAAGGGCGCCGGCACCGACGTGATCCGCATCCGTGGCAACCGGGACCTGGCCGCCAGGCAGTCCTATGCCGTGATTCCGGACCAGATCGAAACCGGGACCCTCATGATCGCCGCTGCCGCCACCCACGGAGATGTCACCATCACCGGCTGCATTCCCACCCACATGGAGGCCCTCACCGCCAAGCTGCTGGAAATGGGCGCCCGGGTGGATGAAAAGGATGACGCCATCCGGGTCCGTTCCATCGGCACCCACCGCGGGGTTTCCTTCAAGACGCAGGTTTATCCCGGCTTTCCCACGGACCTGCAGCAGCCCATGAGTGCGCTGCTGTGCACGGCCACCGGCACTTCCACCGTCGTTGAGAACATCTTTGATTCCCGGTTCCGCCATCTGGCGGAGATGGAGCGCATGGGCGCCAATGTCCGGGTCTACGAACAGACCGCCGTCATTGAGGGCGTCCCCCAGCTGCATGCCGCCGGCGTGGAAGCCACGGACCTGCGGGCGGGCGCCGCGCTGGTGATCGCCGGGCTGATGGCCCAGGGCACCACGGAGATCTACAACACCCATTATATCGACCGCGGCTATGAGCATCTTGAGGACAAGCTCAACCGTCTCGGGGCGGATATCAAGAGAATCCGCGATTAGACTTGCGGTTTTTTTCCGCAAGTGTTATAATATCGCGATTTTTTTATACCTGAGTTTTATTTTTACAAAACCAAAAGGAGGATCTTTCATGCCCCTGATGAGCGAATACAACAAGGATACCATCAAGGAGTCCATTCTGAACAAGCTGCTCCGCTACTACGGAACCACGCTTGATGAGGCGACCCCCAAGCAGATTTACGCTGCGGTGGCTTCCACTGTCCGTGACCAGATCATGCTGAAATGGCGTTTTGAAAAGGAACAGCGCCGCGCCACCAAGGCCAAGCGCATCTACTATCTCAGCATCGAGTTCCTGACCGGAAGATGGCTGCACAACAACCTGCTCAACCTCTGCTCCACCGAGGAGTATGAGGCGGCCTTCAAGGAGATGGGCCTGACCCTTCGCGGCGTGCTCCATGAGGAGCCGGAACCGGCACTGGGCAACGGCGGACTCGGCCGTCTGGCCGCATGTTTCATGGACTCTCTGGCCACGCTGGACTATCCGGCCATGGGCTGCACCATCCGCTACGAATACGGCCTGTTCCGCCAGCGCATTGTCGACGGACAGCAGGTGGAAGTGCCGGATGAGTGGCTGACCTACGGCAATGCCTGGGAAATCCCCACTCAGAAGGACGCCTGCACGGTCCGCTTCGGCGGCACCCTCCACGAGCACTGGGTTGACGACGTCAACTATGTGACCCTGGAGAACACCGAGGACATCATTGCGGTTCCCTACGATCTTCCCATCGTCGGCTACCAGAGCGAGGTGGTGGACCGCCTGCGCACCTGGTCCGCCGTCCTGCCCCAGAACTTCAACCTGGAGCGCTTCTCCGCCGGTGACTACAACGCCTCCGACAGGGACAGCGATTCCATCGCGGCCCAGATCTCCAAGGTGCTCTATCCGGAGGACAATACCTACAACGGCAAGAAGCTGCGCCTGATGCAGGAGTACTTCCTGGTCAGCGCCACGCTGCAGTATGCCATCCGCGACTTCAAGCGCATCAACGGCAACGATATCCGCAAGCTGCCCGAGAAGGTCGCCTTCCATATCAACGATACCCATCCCGCCATGGTCATTCCCGAGCTCATGCGCATCCTCGTGGACGAGGAGCACCTGTCCTGGGAAGATGCCGAGAAGATCACCGAGGCCACCGTGGCCTACACCAACCACACCATCATGGCCGAAGCGCTGGAGCGCTGGCCGGAGTCCATGGTGCGCGAGACCCTGCCCCGCATCTATTCCATCATGCAGGAGCTCAACCTCCGTCTGTGCAAGAAGCTGTTTGAGCACTTCCCGGGACAGTGGGACCGCATCGGCCATATGGCTGTCCTGTCCTATGACCAGGCGCACATGGCCAATATGTGCATCGCCTACTCCCATGCCGTCAACGGCGTCTCACAGCTCCACGGCGACATCCTCAAGCGTTCCACCTTCGCGGACTACTACAGCATCATGCCCGAGAAGTTCATGGCCATCACCAACGGCATCACGCCGCGCCGCTGGCTGATGCTCTCCAACCCCGACCTGTCGAACCTGCTGGATGAAACCATCGGTCAGGGCTGGCGCAAGGACCTGGACAAGCTCAATGACCTGATGCCCTATGCGGATGATGCCGCCTTTGTGGAAAAGTTTGCGGCCATCAAGCACAGCAACAAGGCCCGCTTCTCCCGCTGGATCAACCGTCACCAGGGCCTGGTTCTGGATCCCGACACCATGTTTGACGTCCAGGTCAAGCGCCTCCATGAGTACAAGCGTCAGCTGCTCAACGCGCTGCACATCCTGGTGCTGTACAACCGCATCTGCGATGATCCCAATTACATCATCGAGCCGCGGACCTTCATCTTCGGCGCCAAGGCGGCTCCGGGATACCGCCGCGCCAAGGAGATCATCCACTTCATCAACGTGCTGGCTGAGAAGATCGCCAAGGACGAGCGCGCCAACAAGATGATCCGCGTCGCCTTCCTGCAGAACTACAACGTGTCCACCGCCGAGGTGCTCATGCCCGCCAGCGAACTGAGCGAGCAGCTCTCCACCGCCTCCAAGGAGGCCAGCGGAACCGGCAACATGAAGTTCATGATGAACGGTGCCGTCACCATCGGTACCCTGGACGGCGCCAATGTGGAAATCGCCGATCAGGTGGGCATGAACAACTGCTACATCTTCGGTATGCGCTCCCATGAGGTGGAGGCGCTCTACGCCGCCGGCACCTATCGTTCCCTGGACATCTACGAGAACAACGCCGAGCTGCGCCGCGCCCTGAACATGATGTTCGACGGCTCCCTCACCCCGGACAATCCCAAGATGTTTGACGGCCTGTACCGCGCCCTGGTGTTCTCCGACAACGGCGGCATGGCCGATCCCTATCTTGTGCTCAAGGACTTCGGTTCCTATCAGCAGTGCCAGGCCCGTATCAACAATGACTACAAGAACAAGAAGGCCTGGACCCGCAAGGAGATCATCAACGTCGCAAGAAGCGGCATCTTCTCCTCCGACCGCACCATTCAGGAATACAACGACAAGATCTGGCACCTGTCCCCGCTCAAGAGATAAAACAACAGCCCCCGTATGGAAGTCCTTCTTCCGTACGGGGGTTTTTCTGTTGTGTTATGTCAACGCCCTGAAGGCGATATTGTCATGCGACTCTTCTTCTGAGGTCAACCAGGGTCAGGAGCTGTTCCATTCCTGAAGGAGACATTCCTTCTTCCCTGGCCATCATGAGGAAGCCGTAGATGGCCATTCCGGAGATCTCATGAACCGGCTCCCCGTTGTCCCCGGCTTCGGCAAACGCCTGGCTGAGGATTCTTTCCACAGCCTTGTGGATATGACGGTACACCCGGTCGCACATATCCTGATAGAGCACTGCGCTCTGCTTTTTCCGAAGGTCCTCCATCATGGGCCTGCTCAGAAAATCTGCCCAGAGATGCTCAGATGCCAGTTGCAAAAGCTTCTCCCGTCCGCTTCCCCTGCTCTGCGCGATCCTCTCGATCCTCTCTTCCAGTTTCTGGCAGCGGAGCTCCACCACTTCCCTGACCACGTCATCCTTGGTCACAAAGTAGTAATAGAACAGTCCCTTGGCCACATCCATGGCCCCGACAATCTCAGAGACCGTCGTTTGAAGGAATCCCTGTCTTTCAAAGAAACGATCTGCGACAGCGATCATTTCCGCTTTTCTTTCCTCCGGCTTTTTGACGATTCTCATCCGACACCTCTCCTCTGCTTCTCGTTGGGCCTATCCTACAATAAACCCTGCCGGGCATCAATCGATTCTCTTCGAATGATACCCGGCAGGGCTTGAATTGTCGATTTTTTAGTCTGTAACCCCCAGAGGTTTCCTTGCAGGAGTGCCCGCTTTGCGCGGATAGGCTTTGGGTGTCGGGGTGACCTTCACCGTGTCCATCAGCCGGTGATCCCACTGCGGACAGCCGGGGATCTCTGCGCGGATCACCTGCGCAACCCGGCCGCCCAGCAGGTGTGCCGATCTTTTAGCGCTGATCATCTCCTCATCCAGCGCGGGCCCTTTCCAGGCCACACTGTGCCCGCCGCATCTGACCAGGGGAAGCATGAGTTCCTGCAGTACCGCCGAGGAAGCCACCGCGCGGGAAACCGCCCAGTCAAACCGTTCCCGGCAGTGCGGACTGCGTCC
>OMRS01000312.1 GCA_900313545.1 uncultured Eubacteriales bacterium
CGCCAGCAGCGCGGAGACGGACCGGAGGACCTCGTCGCCCTCCTGATGGCCGTATACGTCATTCACCTTCTTGAAGTCATCCAGGTCGATCATCACCAGCGTCAGGGGTTTGTCCTTGGCGTTCTCCGTCACCCGCTCGCTGATCAGGCGCTGGATCTCGCCGCGGTTGTACAGTCCCGTGAGCCGGTCCGTCACGGCCATCACCGAGAGGGTCCGGTTGGCCTCCACCACCTCCTGGGTCGCGGTGTTGATGAAGTTCGCCAGGCGGCTGACCAGGGACATGGTGGTCTCGGACCTGGAGGCCTCCTTCCAGCGGATATGCCCCTCCGTGTTCACGGCGCCCCCCTCGCGCATGCCGGCCACCACCAGCGTCAGGTTGTGGTGGTCCAGGATTCCCTCCGTGCGGAGGAACTCTCCCGCCGTGCAGAAGCCATAGGTGGGGGCCATCCTGTGGAAGGGCTGGGTCTCCTTGCTGGCCTGGGCATCGCCCCAGAAGGTCTTTCGCCCGAAGCAGTCAAAAATGGCGATCACCTCCGGGCCGAACTTGCGCATCTGGGCGACGCACTCGTCCACGTTGCGGAAGATGGTCTCCGGATCGCCGTAGGTCAGGTGCACCGTGCTGCCCTCGGGGATATCGGTGCTCATTTCCAGCGCGCCGTATTCGTCGCTGGACAGGGCATGGCGCAGAAGATCGCGTCCCCTGTACTCCACCATAAAGGGAAACTCCAGCGCGTTGTAGAAGATATTCTCATCCTTCGGAATGCGCAGATAGTGCTCATAGATGCCGAAGGCCGGCCTGCCGTCAAGATCATACACGGTCTTGCCCTGCGTGCGGGTCACCTTCATGGCGGTGCCCAGGGGCTTCCAGCCCATGACGCAGTCCGAGGTCACATGCAGCTCCGGCCCTCCGAGCAGCATCAGCAGCACGCCGCTTTTGCAGATCCCCTCATCCTTGGAAAAGATGTACGCCTCGTTCAGGTTGTCCCCGAAGGCGCCTCCGCCGAAGAGTTCCACCTCGCCGGGAATCATCTCCTCCAGGGTCATGCACACGTCCCTGATCGGCAGGGAGTCAATCGTCATGATACACTGAACCGCCTTGACGCTGCCCAGTTCATCCTGCATGGCGGAAAGCGTCTCCCTGAGGCCCCGGATGTCCCGGTTCTCCACGGGGATCTGCACCACATGGGCAAAACTGTCGCTGCGCTCGAAGATCGTGCAGGAAACCACCAGGGGGCTGTCGCTGACATTGCCCTGATAGAGGGTTCCGGCTGCGGAGGCGCCCAGGTAGAGGGCGTCCGGCATATGCTTGCGGATGAGCTCGCAGGCCCTGTAAACGTGGTGGATGTCCGCATCCTGATTGAGCAGATGCATGACGGCCTGTCCCGCCTCATGTCTAAGCTGCCAGTCCCGCCACTCCTCAAGGACATTGCCGAACTGCGCAGCGCTGATGTATGTGGTCTGAAACTGTTTCACTGCACACCACCCTTCCGGTTCTCCATATCAGTCTTACATCGCTATTTTACCATAAAATCAGAACGATGCAATCAAATATTGATCAAAGTGCGGGGAATTCGGGCCGGATTCGGCCGCAGGTCAGTCATTTCCGCCGCAAATCTTCCGGCGCCGCGGGCCTCCCGTGTCACCTTCAGGCCCCCGTCTTCCTTTCCGAAGCCATGCCTTTCATCAGACTCCCGCCAAATCCCCATTCCCGTTGCCGCGTCCTCCCGTGTTCCCTCTTCTCCCGTGCTGCCCGCGCGCCTTCCCCTGCGGGCTGCACCCCGCATCCCGCTTCGCCTGTCCCCCCTTTGCAGATCATCCCCCTCTTTCCGCCGCCTCCCGCCCCCTGACCCGCTTCTGCCGGAGAGGTCCCGGCCCTCAAAAATGCCGTATCCAATATTGAAGAAAGCTCCTCCCCCGACCTTGACAGACATTCTTCTGTTTAGTACACTCCTCTTATGGCAGACGGACTGCACGTCTGCTCAAAACATCACCCTTTTGCGCTGAAAGGAGGTCTGTCCATGCGCAGACTGATTCCCGTTCTGGCGGTGCTGCTTTGCGCCGCCTGCTGTGCCCTTGCAGCAGAGCCTGCCCGCAGGGTGGAAACCGGAACAGGCGTCACCCTGATCCCCTCGGATTCCTGGAAAACCACCTACCCGGACATTTACGAGAGCTACATGGCCAACGCGGAAAACAGCGAGGTCACGGATTATGTCGCCCAGTACCCCATGATCGCCACCATCTACGAGGGCTACGGCTTTGCCTATTCCTACGGCAGCGCCCGCGGCCACTACTACAACGTCGCGGACCTGAAGGAAACCGGGCGCCCCCATGCTCTGGCCAACTGCTTCACCTGCAAGACCGCCGATTACACCTGGATGGTCAACCAGGAGGGCGTGTCCGCCTATTCCAAACCCTTCGAGGACGTGCTGCCCCGGGTCAACGAAAGCCTCGGCTGCTATACCTGCCATGAAAGCGACCCCTCCCGGGGCATTACCGTCACCCATACCTACCTCATCGACGCGCTGGGCAGCGATTTTGACCGTGTCGCCGCGCAGAACGCCTCCTGCGGCCAGTGCCACGTGGAGTACTACTTTGACCCCGACACCAAGGCCACCCGCCTGCCCTACGAAGGCCTGGCGGCCATGAACCCGGATGCCATGTACGACCTGTACGAATCCATGGGCTACTCCGACTACACCAATCCCCGCACCGGCGTGGGCATCCTCAAGGCCCAGCACCCGGAAATGGAGACCTTCCTGGGCGAGGGCTCCGTCCACCGGGATACCTTCACCTGCGCGGACTGCCACATGGGAACCGTCCGGAGCAGCGAAGGAAAGGACTTCGTTTCCCACAAGTGGGTCTCCCCGCTGGAGAGCGAAAGCATCATGGCCTCCTGCACCGCCTGCCACAGCGACCTGCCGGGCTTTGTCCACGGCATCCAGGAAAAGATGGAGGCACGGACCGTGGCCATCGGCGCCAAGCTGGAGGAGCTCACCAACCGCCTGGCCGAAGCCGTGGAAAAGGGCACCCTCAGCGAGGAGCGCCTTTCAACCGTGCGCGCCCTCAACCGCAAGGGCCAGTGGTACTGGGATTTCGTGTTCGTGGAGAACAGCGAAGGCGCCCACAATTCCCGGCTCGACAACAACTGCCTTGACAAGGCGGAAGCCTTCATCAACGCGGCACTCAAGCAATTCGACGTGTAATCTTCATACTCCCAGCGGCGGGACAGCCTCCGGACGGAACCTGTCCCGCCGCTCTTTTATGGAGGCCAGCTGTCTATGCGTCCGCTTCTGCGTTTTTTCCGGTCCATGGCCTTCGGCATGCTGCTGCTGGTCCTGGTGATGCTCCTCTCCCTGGCGGGTTCCCTGATCCCCCAGCAGCAGTCCCCCATGGACTATGTCCGCCGCTACGGCGCCGATGCCGCCTCCTGGCTCGTGCGCCTGGGGCTGACGGACGTGTTCCATTCGCTCCCCTTCCGGGTCCTGGAGCTGCTGCTGTGCATCAACCTGCTGCTGTGCTCGCTGGTGCGCCTGCCCTCCCTGCCGGGAAAGGCCGCCGCACTGCGCCGCGCCGCCTGCACCGCCGCACCCGCCCATTCCCTTGGCGGCGTCCCGGCGGAGGACTTCCGGAAACTGCTGCTCTCCCGCCGCTTCCGCGCCCGGACGGAGGGGGACTGCCTCATCTACGTCCGCTCCCCCCTGGGCATCGCCGGCTCCAGCCTCGTCCATCTGTCCATTCTGCTGGTGCTGCTCTTCGGAACGCTGACCCTGACCACCCCCACGGTGGAGGACCGGACGGTCCTTCCCGGAAAGAGCCTGACGCTTCCAGACGGCACCTGCATCACCTGTGAGAGCTTCCACATCGAGGATGCCCGGGGCAGCCTCGACTATGCCAGCCGTCTGCGGGTCACGGACGCAAAGGGCAGCCTCCTTCGAGAGGCGGATGTCCGGGTGAACGCCCCTCTGGCCTTCGGCCCCTACAGGATCTACCAGCAGACCTGCGGGACCGCCGGTCAGGTCCGCATCCTCAACCGCGCCAACGGCGCCGGGGAGACCGTTCCCCTCACCGAGTCCTGTTTCCTGTCCATCGACGGACAGAACGGCATCTTCTTCAACGCCCTCTATCCCGGCTATGTGGAGGAGGAGGACGGCAGCATAACCCTGATCACCAGCACCAGCGGCTCCTATCCGGACCCGGTTTACGACCTGCGCTCCATCACCTCCGGCATGTCCGCCTCCGTGCTGGCGTTTCCGGGAGATGACATCCGCATCGGGGATATCACCTTCACCTTCCTCTCCCCCCTTGAATACCCGGGGCTGCGCATCAAGCGCACGGAGCCCCTGCTCTATGCCGGGCTCTACCTGGGGTTCGCGCTGATGGTGGCCGGGCTGTACCTCTGCTTTTTCGCCGTCCCGGTCTTCATCCGGGTGGAGCAGGACGCCTTTGCCCTGGTGTGTCCCAAATCCCCCCAGGGGATCCTGCAGGAACTGCAGGCGGGATTGTCCGCAGTTGGCCGCCCTGACAAACCCAAGGAGGTCTCCCCATGAACATCCTGTTTTTTGCCGCGGTGGTGTTCGCCTTTGCCGCCACCTGCCTGCAGTTTGCCGGGGTCAGCCTGAAGCGCCCCTCCCTGTGCCGCTTCGCCCGGATGGCCTTTGCCGCCGCCCTGGCCGCACATCTGGGCTATACCCTGTGGCGGGGCATCGCTGCCGGGCGTCTTCCCCTGGCCAACCAGTTCGAGTTCGCCTCCGGCTTTGCCCTGGCCTGCAGCCTCATGGCCTTCGCGCTCCACGCCCGGATGCGCAGAGACTGGATCATGACCGCCGCCATGCCCGCCACCTTCCTGATCCTCTCGTATGCCGCCTTCCAGCCCATGGAGATCCGGGACCTGATGCCCGCCCTGCGCTCCACCTGGTTCGCCCTGCACATCGGCTCCGCCGCCTTCTCCTACGCCTCCTTCGCCATTGCGGGCGCCCTCGGGGCGACCTACCTGGTCAGGTGCGGCCGCGGAGAAAAGGAGGGGGATGAGGCCCTCCTTCAGATCGATTACATGATCTACCGCATGATCTGCCTGGGCTTCCTGCTGCTGACTGTGGTCATCTTCTCCGGCGCCATCTGGGCCGAACAGGCCTGGAGCAGCTGGTGGAGCTGGGACCCCAAGGAGACCTGGGCCCTGATCACCTGGATCTTCTATGCCATCTGCCTGCACCAGCGCCTGCGCGCCGGCTGGCAGGGAAAGCGGATGGCCCTGGCCGCCCTCGTGGCGCTTGTGCTGGTCATCTTCACCTTTGCCGGCGTCAACCTCATCATGCCGGGGCTCCACTCCTATGCCACATGATTCCTGTAAAACCCGCCCCCTCAATCCTGAGGAGGCGGGTTTTTTCCGGTCTTTGGTTTTCCGTTCAGGGATTGCCCGTTTCTCAAAAAAGGCCTCTTTCATTTTTTGTAACCCCTTTCTTTGTGGTGTCCCATTCATCACTCTAAAAGGGAAATTAGTCAACATTTATAATTGACATAGAAGTAGAAAAAGAGCCGTTGGAGGGCTCTTTTTTTTACTTTCTCTTCTTGATTAGAATTACAATTATAACAAAGGCCCCTTCTCCGATATGCCAGAACATTAACTACATGTTATGCTATGTTTCTTATTGTACAAGGCATGATCGAGAAAATTAATTACCTTTCCAATCACAAAAAAGATAGAAAAATAAGTTAGAATCAGGTTGAAAAGGCGCAGCAGGCTGAACGGCTGCTGACCGTGTCTGCTGGCGCCGCCGCTTTCTGCGTTGTCATATTCCTCAGGCCGGTTATTCATTCCGTCTACGTTGCGAGCGACACTCCGTCCGCTTTGTTCGTCAGTTCTGGTTTCTACTTCTACCTGCACGACTGATCTTTCTTCGTGGCCTTCAAATGTGACAAAGGGTCTGGAAAGCCAGTTTCCGAGGGAGGATGTGAACAGACTGTATATCCCGAAAACACAGATCAAAGCAGAGAGAACAAAGGCAGCTTTCTGAGGAAGCCTGAGCCAAGTCAAACGCTTGCCGATTCCGCTTTTGAGATATTCCCAATGCAATCCGAGATGTACACCAATCAAGATAATCATAAGCGCCGTACAGAAGAAATGGATGACGATCCAGGGCGCTTTCAGCCCGAATCCGAATAGTTTCTTGGAAATTAACACGCCGCTTATGATAATCAGAAGAAAAGAGAAGCCAAGCAATAGATCCACGCACGCAATCAAACGTGTCTTATTTGGCATTTTCCGTTGAAACAGCTTCGCTGCGACTCCCTTTACCCAGGCACTATTGAGAAAGAATACATGAACGAGGATCAGGGCGAAGAGGGCCAGTCCAATTACTTCATGATATGTCAGACTGATTACATTTTTGCTGAAGACCGTCGTGAACAAGAAAACTAAAAGTATGTCCAACGGAATACGCCATGTCAGCTTTTTCATGATGCCGCTCCATTCTTTCGGCAGCGGTTCACGATGCGGAGACGCTCTCCCCATCCCAGCTGTGAAACGTTTAATAAGGTTTTCTTCATGTTGATATACTCCTTTTCTGTGTTGTCCGACTTGTTCCCCTCGGGAACAATTGGAGTATATCGCCACAACCTAAAATGAACTTAAAACAGGGTCCATTCCTTCAGCCCATGAGAAACAGAAAGGAGTTATTTGTGCCCGGAATTGTTAAGCCAGAAGGCATGCCGGGAGGATATATCGTATCTGCTTGGAAAAGGGCGAGAGCGGATGTACAGGGAAACATAC
>OMRS01000303.1 GCA_900313545.1 uncultured Eubacteriales bacterium
ACTGTCCGCATGAAGGACGCAAACGGATTTCATGTCGATGTCGTTACCGCGGATACGGAGCGGCTTGAGCGCGACCTGACCGTCATTCGAATGAACGTCGACGATTTTGATGAGGCGGCCGAACTGCTCAGGAGTCATGGCTTCAGGGAGTCAAAGATCGTTCCTCAGAACTATACGCCAAGCAGCAGGTACGCATATTTTGTTTCCCCGTCCGGGTTCATCATTGACCTTGTCAAACACATCAGAAAAGATGAAGGAAGCCCTGCCGGCGGGACGGAAGGGAAGAAATGAGGGACGGGCGACGGTGAAGCTCCCGGGCGGCGGCGGGGCCTTTTCCGTCCGGCGGGGATGGACATCGATCAGCTCCTGTGATCCGTTCAATCCGCCCGGCGGAAGAAGACCGGTCAGGAAAAGGAAGACCGCTTGATCGGCTGTATGGAAGCATGGGCGATGCACGCGGCAGACATGCACGCGCTTCACCGGTGACGGCAAAGCAAGACGAAAAAACACCGCGGGAGACCCCCGCGGTGCAGCGTTGAAAGACGCCCTGCAGGTTGCATCCTGCAGGGCGTTATTTTGCAGAAGAAGGTCATTCCGGTCAGAGCAGCGGTGATGAAGGTTCATATCCCGGTTCTTTGCCGGAAAGACCGCGGGCGGCCCGGCCAGATTCAGTGGCGGACGCCCGACCCTGGAGCGATGCTCCGGCACTGCCTGCGAAACCCGGCGTACCCGGATCTGCGCCCGCCGGGGAGGAACGGGCCCTTGATGTCAGGCCTTTTCGGGAATCCGGGCACCTGCAGGGAGCCGTTCCTTGAAAACCCTTCCCGTTTGACTGGCCCGGCGGCCGGGCGCGCAGGCGCCTGAGGGCCGGGACCACGTCATCCTGATGCGCTCCGCAGGTCATCCCGACGAAACGGGACAGGAAGAGGAGGTTCACCGCCGAACCGCGAAAGGGCGGTCCGCAGACGCAATCCGCAGGCTGCACATTCCCGCAGACTCCTGCGGGAGTCCTGCGCTCGGGCTGACGCGATGTGTTCCCCCAGGCCTTCAAATCAGACCGCCGGCAAGACTTCAGGCTGAGAGATCCATCGGCACGGCAGACAGCTGCCCATCGGGGTGATTTGCGGGAATCGGGAAGAGCCGGGCTGCTTTCTCGGCTTCAGGTTCATCCTCCTCCGAAAGATTGATGACGATAAAGATGCTGATTTCATCATCCATTATGTACAATTCGTCATCCCACAGCGTTTCATTCGGCTTGATTGTCCCGCTTTGTATGCCTTCAAGAAAATCCGCCAGACGGCACAGCTGATCTGTTCCTTTTTTTACATAATTATGAGAACAATACACCCATTCGATTTTTTCCTTGACTGCCCGATCCGCAGCCTTTCGAACGCTGGCCACGTAATCCGGAAAAGAGGAGTCGCCAAACATCGCATACAGGGGGCCGGGGTAGTACGTATCCGCTGTAAACAGCAGTTTGTTTTCAGAATCCAGCAGCATAATACTGGAATGAGTATGTCCGGGAGTGAAAAGAACCTCCAGGGTTCGTCCTCCCAGATCAATGATCTGGCCTTCCTTCACGGTTCCGGTCGGCGCTTTTCCGGGAATATGGTCCGGAACCCTGAACGCGGATACATCCATGACCTCTGAAAGGCTCTCAAACTCAGCGGCCATCGTCTGGAGTTCCACCTCAGTCGGGCCGTGGGTCAGGTGACGGATGGTGGCTTCGTCATCATAGCACCAAACCTCGTCAAACTCGGCGTTCCCTCCGATATGATCAAAATGATCGTGAGAATTCAGCACAGTGAGAGGAAGATCCGTGAGCTTGTCCACGAGGGGCCGCAGAGGCGCCATTCCTGTTCCGGTATCCAGGAGAAGGGCCTTTTCCTTTCCGAGGATCAGGAAGGAGCAGACATCCTGTTCATATGGAAATTCAAGGAATGCGTAGACGTCCGCCGGAAGCCGGTATCCGGTAAACCAGTCGCTGTCCAGATCCAGTTTTTCAAACTGGCCCCATTCCTTTGCGCTTTTCGCCCGCCACTGATCAAACTCCTGCTGGAAATCGTACTCGGCCTCTTCCGCACATGAAAAGGATTCGCACACGCACATTGCCAGTGCCAGCAGAAAGATGAAGAAGGAACGAAAGCGCATTTTTCGGATACTGATCATAAAACAACCTCCCCGACGGTGATGCTTTATCACCGGGACTGATCATCAGAATGTCACGGATGCACGGGATTCATCGGATATGCCTTTGACATGGACCCCGGCGGACATATGTTTTTCCCCCGGGAGTGAATTATTACATCGCTGTCCGGACATGTCAGCAACCATCTTTCATACATATGAGGCAGAATGATCAGTGATCAAAGCGCCGGAACAGCGGATTCGCCGGCCCCGTCCGCAGGGTGCCCTTTCTGTACCTGCACAGTCCTTTTCAGGAACCGGGCCCGGATGAAGTGCCGCCCGGAAGCAGGACTGCCACACGGGGTTTCCCGCCGGATAAAAAGAGAATCGGCCAGACCGGCCGGTTCTCTGTATACTGGATGGCGTGATGGCTGCGGTGCCAAAGGAACAATCTGATCTTATTTGGCTTCGGGAGCCTTGAAAGTAATGGGCGTCGCACCGCTCTTGGCATCCGGGCCCGCGGCAGCGATGTTCGCGTCAACAGTCTGCTTGGAGAAGATCCAGATCGGAACCGTCTCAAAATGCAGCGTTGTAAAGGCGCCTTCATAACCGCTTTCCGTTTTGAAGCTCAGAGTCACGACATAATCGGGTTTCTTTGTGCCCTTGATGTCGACGGACTCTCCATCGGCAAGGCCTGCGGCAGCATAGTTTTCGCTCTTTTCACCGGTTGCATTGTCGGTGACGTACAGCTCGGTCACCTTTTCCCCGGTCGTATTGTACACGGTATAGGTGCAGACAGGGGCAAAGAAGGAGAGGGGCGTTGCACCGCTGGTGGCGTCCGGACCTGCAGATGCGAGATTGTCTTCAACGGTCTGCTTTGAGAACAGCGTGATCGGGACGGTTTCAAAATGCAGCGTTTTAAAGGCCGCCTCATAACCGCTTTCCGTCTTGAAGCTCAGCGTGATCTCATAGCCTTCCTTGTTGGTCCCGCTGATTTCTTTGACCGCATCCTTGGCCAGACCTTCTTCTCCGGCATAGTTCTCACTTTTTTCCCCGGTCAGATTGTCAGTGACATACAGCTCGGTAATCTTTTCGCCGGTCTCGTTGAAAATGGTATACGTGCAGGTTTCCTCATCTGCCAGGGCGAAGGCACAGATGAGCATCAGGGACAGTGCGAGTAACAGGGAAATCGCGTTTTTCACGGAATTGTTCCTCCAGTTCATGAATAGTTGCTGTAGAGCGACGCCTATTCTATTACGCATTGAATCCGAATTCAATAGAAACATTGAAATATTTCTATGTTTCTATGCGAGCGGAGGAATCCTGTCTCGGGGGACCCGGCTGATGAGGTCCGGACCGCTGTTTTGTCCCGTCAGGATTTGCAGCAGGTGTTTTTCCGAAGAACCTCCCGGACCCCTTTGCCGATCTGTTCAAGCAGTTCCCAGTTGAGCGAATACAGGGTCCGTTTCCCTTCCCGCCTGCTGATCACAAGACCGGCATCGGTCAGAACCTTCATGTCATGCGCCAGCGTCGGCTGGGTGATTTCAAAGCATTTGAGCAGCACACATCCGCACATTTCTCCGCATGACAGCAGGTCGATGATTTTGACCCGTTTCGGATCCGACATGGCTTTGCAGACTGCCGCCATTTTCACATACTGATTGTCCGTCGCTGAAGCGGCGGCGCGGATATCCTGTCCTGTCATCCTGGTTCCCTCCATGGAATGTCAAAAATAAGCCGGAACCCGTTTCCCCAAAGAACGGCGGCCTGCGTTCGGTCCGCCATCCGCCCGGCAAAGGCGGACGGATCTGCTGCCTTTTTTGCCAGGCTGAATGGAAAAGGGACACGGGGCCTGTGCCCTTCAGGCCTGAAGGCTTCCCGCCCGTATCCGGCGGCAGTCCCGGGAATGTGCCCGGTTTTTCGCGGATGCGGGGCTGAAGCGTCATCTCTGAGGGTGCCGGATTCCTGGAAAATTCCCGGGGCCATCTCCCTGCGCCGTTTGTCCGGGGCGGGTTTAGGCACTGTAAGTATACAAGAAGCCAGGAACCTTTTCAAATGAGGGATTCCTGGCTTTGCGTTCCGTTGTGCCCCGGATGGGGGCCTCCCGGCTATGAACTTCTTTGCGTCAAAGCGGGGCCTCATCCCCGGGCCTGTGCTTCATCCCTGCCGCAGCGCCGCTTTGTCAGGATGCGCGGCAGCGTGCACATGGAAACGGCGGCTTTCACCGGATCTTCCCCTGATCCATCCGGCAGATCCCCCGTACGGCGTCCATCGGAGGAAGGAATGCTTGCCTTGACAGGCTCCCCGGGAACCGGAGGACGTCATCCGTTTTCCGGCTGCGGACAGGCTGGCGCTTCGTCCTTCGCGGAGGCGGCGAACAGGCTTTGGAAGGCCTCAAAGGATGCTCCGCTCATTTTCCAGCTGAAGGAAATGGCGTCCTGCAGGGCCTGGGAAGGTTCCACGCCGGCATCTGTCAGCAGCTGCTGAAAAAAACAGACGCGCCTGCCAAGCAGGTTGGAGCGGCTTTGACCATGCGCTGTAAAGAGCAGATTGCCGTCCGGCTCCACGGCGATCAGCCCCTGGTCCTTCATCTGCCGGATCGCCATGCTGACAGAAATCGAGTGCATCCTGGTTCCCGGCCACACCTGGGGGCATATGGTGTATCTGGTCGACGACACATACCTGTTCACCGGGGACACCAT
>OMRS01000304.1 GCA_900313545.1 uncultured Eubacteriales bacterium
AGAAAGGAGATGACCAGGGTGCTGAAACCCCTTGATTTACAAGCATTGTACATAATCCTTTGTATCAAAGTTGCTCTGGTCACAGATCCCGCGCGTGGTATGAGCGGGATCCCCATCGAAGCCATTTATCATATACGGACTGTTCGCCCTGCCTGCGGCAGAATCTATGGTCAGGAAACCAGTTGTCTGGTCCCTTGCTCCATTGCCCGATTGACATGTATGAAAGATGCGGAAGCATGAGTTGGACTCAGCTGCATCCCTTTTGACAAACCTCTTTCCGGCAAAAATGGATCATCTCCAGCAGTACGGCTAAACAGCCGGATCGTGGTGGATGAACATCGGGTGATTCTGGCGGGACATTGCCTTTATCAGTCGCTGCGCAGCCGGGCATCGGAGAGGAAAAGGAATCAGAAGAGCTGCTGCCGGAAGAATTCCTGCGACTGCGGAATGAGGGCCGGAAGCCGCCGGATGGCGCCTTTTGTGCAGACCGTCTATGCTGCGGGCGGACCTGAAAACAGAATCCTGTTGATCACGCATGGAGGATTGGATATAATTTCCCTATGCAGAGCTCTTTCAACCATACTGGTGTGCTTGAGGATTTCATGATCCGCCAGGGGCCCTGCTTTTGATCATTTTGGACAGGGCTGAAGAGGGAAGGAGAAGCGGAACCCCTCTTCGACCTGAGATGAAAAAGGCGTTACAGAAAGGGATACGGGCATGGACAATCGGGCATCGGTCATCCGGTCTTTTCAGGTGCCAGATGGCATCATTTCCATCAGGCCGCATGGAAACGGACACATTAACGATACGTATCTGGTGGGAATTGAGGGAGATGAGCGGCAGTATATCCTGCAGCGTCTGAACACCTATGTCTTCCGCAAGCCGGATGAGGTGATGGAAAACATCGACTGGGTCACGTCCCACCTGAGGGAAAAGATCTGCAGGGAAGGCGGGGATCCTCTCAGAGAGACACTGACGCTGATCAGGACACGGGACGGGCAGCTGTCGCTGACGGATGAGATGGGCGGCTACTGGCGAATGTTCCTGTTTGTCCCGGGAACCACGGGCCCCGGCGAGGAGGAAAGCGAAGCGCTTCTGGAGGACTGCGGGCGGGCATTCAGCGTGTTTGCACGGCGCCTGGAGGACTTTGACGCCGGACGGCTGCATGAAACCATCCCGGGCTTTCACAATACTCCCGGCCGCCTGCGCCAGCTGATGGATTCCGTTTCTGAGGATCCGAAGGGGAGGCTTGACGGGGTCCGGGAAGAGGTGAAGTTCTGCCTGGACCGGGAGGAGGAGACCCGGTGTCTGCTGGAGGCCCATGCGCGGGGGGAGATTCCCCTGCGGGTGACCCACAATGACACCAAGGTCAACAATGTTCTGCTGGACCGCGCGAGCGGCAGGGCGATCTGCGTGGTGGATCTGGATACCGTCATGCCGGGGCTTGCGGCCTATGACTTTGGGGATGCCATCCGCATCGGGGCCAGCAGTGCCCCGGAGGATGAGGAGGACGTGGGAAAGATTTTCCTTGTCCAGTCCAAGGTGGAGGCCTTCAGCCGGGGGTTCCTGTCGGAACTGTCAAATGTGATGGGAGAGAAGGAACGCAGGATGCTGCCTGAAGGGGCCCTGCTCATGACCCTGGAAAACGGGATCCGCTTCCTGAAGGATTATCTGGACGGGGACGTGTACTATAAAATCCACCGTCCGGATCACAATCTGGTCCGGGCGCGCGCCCAGTTTGCGCTGGTGCGGGAGATGGAGAAAAACCTGGAGGAAATGCGCAGGCTGATCTGCCGGATTGGCTGAGGAGGATGTATGGAGGAATGGTTCTCGCGTACGCAGAGGGTCCTGGGAGAGGAAGCGGTCAGACGGCTTGCCGCCTCCCGCGTGGCGGTGTTTGGCGTAGGCGGGGTAGGGGGACACTGTGCGGAAGCCATGGTCCGGTCGGGAATCGGGGAGATCGACCTGATTGACAGCGACCGCGTGGCGCCGAGCAACCTGAACCGGCAGATCATCGCCACTCTGGACACCGTGGGAATGCCCAAGGTGGAGGCGGCGAGGCAGCGTTTCCTGTCCATCAATCCGGAGCTCCGGGTGAACGCCTGGGAAATGCTCTATCTTCCGGAAACCGCGGACCGGATGGACTTTTCCCGGTATGACTACGTCGTCGATGCGGTGGACACGGTGGCGGCCAAGGTGGAGATCATCGTGCGCGCCAGGGCCTGCGGAGTTCCGGTTATCTCCTGCATGGGGGCGGGAAACAAGACCGACGGCTCCCGTTTTGAAGTGGCGGATCTGGCTGCGACCTCCGTATGCCCGCTGGCAAGGGCCATGCGCAGAGAACTGAGAAAGCGGGGCATTGAGCATGTCCCGGTGGTCTATTCAAGAGAAGAACCGGTTTTTCGGCAGCAGGAAGAGGGAAACGTGCCGCAGAAAGGAAAAGGACCGGCACCGGGAAGCCTCGCCTTTGTTCCCGCGGTGGCCGGGCTGCTGATGGCCGGGGAAGTGGTCCTGACCCTTGCGGGCTTCAGGGATGCCCCTTCCCCCAAGGACGCCTGAGAGGGCAGCCCTCTGAATCCGGACAAACCGGGCGCGGTCATTCGGTTCGGAAACCGGATGCGCAGCTTTCCCGGGGAATCCGGGTTTGCGGAGAGGAAAAACAGGGTTTGTCCCCGCGCCATCCCCCCGGTCAGGAAAAGACCCGGCCAGATCGCAAAAACCCCTGCAGCCATGGGCTGCAGGGGTTTTTTTGAAGGGGTGCGGGAGAGGCCTCGGATCAGTTGGCGGGAGCCAGCATGTCGGCATAGTATTCGTCCCGCTCCTCGTCGGTGGAGACATTGACCAGATACATCATGTCCGCCATGGCTCCGGAGAGGGCTTTGGGGATCCGGCTGACCATCTTGAGACGGTCGCCGTATTTTTTCATGATGTCGTCATGGTTGAGGGCAAAGGTCTTGCCATCCCGGCGGCCGCAGTAGCAGCAGAAGTAATGGGGACGGTTGCCGGCGTCAATGGTGGAATGACCGAAGGCCACCATGTCCGCCCAGATCTTGTACACGTCCACGGAATTGGCAAAGTTGAACATGTCCGCGCTGAACCCGCCGGAAGGACGCATGTTGACTTCCAGACCCAGAATGTCGCCCCTCTTGCCCAGGGTGGGATGGTCCGTGTCGAGGACAAAGAACTCAAAATGGATGAAGCGGCTGCGAACGCCAAAGGCGGCGACGGTGCGCCGTCCCGCGTCCCTCATGGCCTCGGGAAGGTTCTTCTCGATGTAATAGCAGGTGTTGCCGTTGGTGTTGACGATGTCCATGATGGAGATCATGCTCACGTTGCCGGTCTCAAACAGGGGCTGTCCGTTGCCGTCGATGATGGCATCATAGGAATGAACCGTGCCGGGCACGAACTCCTCCATGATATAGCCGGCGGAACGTCCGCTGTTCATGAAATCCGCCAGCTCCTTCTCGCAGGTGAGCTTGTAGGTGAAGTTGGCTCCCACGCCATTGTCCGGTTTGACGATGACGGGCCAGCCCACCTCGCGGATGAAATTCATGCAGCCGTCATAGTCGTCCACCAGATGCCAGCGGGCGGTCTTGATGCCGGCCTTGGCGTACTTTTCCTTCATGGCGGACTTGTACTTGACCGGGTGCATGTCGCTTTCCTGGAAACCGGTGGTGATATGGAAGGCGGTGCGCAGGGCGGCGTCGCGCTCCAGCCAGTATTCGTTGTTGCTCTCCAGCCAGTCGATCTTGCCGTGCCTGTAGGTCAGGAAGGCGACCGCGCGGAAGACCTCGTCATAGTTCTCCAGGGAGGAGACCTTGTAGTATTCGGTCAGGCTGCTGCGCAGCTCCGGCATCAGGTCATCGTAGGGGCAGTCGCCGATGCCCAGCACGTTCATGCCGTTTTTCTGCAGCTCAGCGCAGAATTTCCAGTAATTGGTCGGAAAATTGGGGGAAATAAAGACAAAGTTTTTCAAAACGGATACCTCCTCATTCATCACTCAGCAGGAAGGGCAGATAGTAGGCGGTCTGTTTATACCACCAGGGCCAGTCATGGTTGACATCAAAGCCCCAGAAATCCACCCAGGCGTGGATCCCCTTGCGGTCAAGCACATCCTTGAGCCATGCCGTGCCGTCCCGAAGCTGGTCCTCCCAGGCGCCCTGTCCCACGCAGATGATGATCCTGCGCTCGTTGTACATGGCCAGATAGGGGTGGTCCCAGGGCATGTGCTCCAGATAGTCACAGGGGCTGTTGGCATAGACGAGGTCGTCCATGTAATCCCCAAAGCTGTCCCGGGAATCATACAGGCCGGAAAGGGCCAGGACCCGGTCAAACAGGTCCGGACGGCGGAAAAACAGGTTGGCGGCGTGCATGGCCCCCAGGGAGCACCCGAAGGTCATGATGGGCTCCACAAAGCCGTTGCGCTCTGCGGACAGTTCGTGGATCCGGGGAACCAGTTCATCCACGATATAGTGATACCACCGCTCGTGCTGCTCGATGCGGGCGCGGCAGTCGCCGCCCTTGTCGGCCCAGGTTTCGTTGTCGATGGTATCCAGGGAATAGACGGTGATCTCTCCTCTGTCGATCCAGGGGCGCATCACGTCATCCATGTGAAAGTTTTCAAAATCATAGAACCGTCCGGCCTGACAGGGGATGTACAGCACGGGCTTTCCGTGGTGCCCGTAGACCTTGAACTCCATGTCGCGGGAGAGACAGTCCGAGTATTCCTTAAAATATCTGACTTCCATGATGACTCCTTTCAGGGCTGGAGAAGAGATTGCATAAACAGGGGAATCTGCTGCCCCCAGCATTCCTCGCAGTGAGAGGCTCCGGGAATGATGCTGAAGGTGAGAAAGACACCCTTTTCAAGCAGAATCCGGATGGCATCCTGCATGACTTCAAAGGTGTCCGCATGCTTTCCGACTTCCTCTGAACCGTAGTTCATGTAAATCACGGTTCCTTCGGGATAGTCTGACTCACAGAGCATCCGGCAGACCAGCCCGGGCTGGACCCAGAGGCTGGGGGAAAGGCAGGCCGCCCGAGAAAAGACCTCCGGGAAACTGCTGAGCACATACAGGGAGGCAAGGCCGCCCATGGAGGACCCGCCGATGAAGGTGTGCTCCCGGTCGGGCAGGGTGCGGAACTCCTTGTCGATGGAGGGCTTGAGGTGATTGACGAGCCACTGCACCAGGATGTCGGCCCGTCCCTTGACGGGACCCAGCTCCTCCGTATTGTGCGGGAAGGGGGAAAGCTCGCTCAGGCGCTCTCCGGGAGCATGGCTGGATTCGACGCCGCAGACAATGACGGGGGCATGGAGGCGCTCCAGCTCCTCCGCCATGCGCCAGGACCTTCCGTAGGCGGTGTCTTCATCGAAAAACAGGTTCTCCCCATCAAACATGTAGAGGACCGGGTAGGATTCCCCGGAGGTGTCGTAGTCCTCCGGGAGATACAGGAATACCCTTCTTCGGGAGGGGTTGAGGGAGCGAATGGTGACTTTGCGGATCTGAATCATGAACGGCCTTCTTTCACAGAAATGCAGGAGACTCTTTGAGGGCCTATAAAACGAGCACAAGTATATTCACCGGAAGACAAACTGTCAATGCAAAGCTTTTTTCCATGTCCGGTTTCCGTGAATAAACCTGTAGACAAGGTGGGAGATGCGTTGACGAAGTGTCATCCGCTCCACCGTCTGGCGATAGAGGGAGTGGGCCTGGGCCACCTGCTGCCTTCCCGGGGAGTGGGCGCTGTAGCGGATGGAGTACAGGACCGACGCCAGCGGCGTCAGGACAAGCCCCTGTCCCAGGGCGCGCTGCGAGCGGCTGAGGAAGGTGTAGGGGGCCTCACCGGGGGCGGGCTGGAAGCCCAGTATGCGCAGGGCATCCAGCAGGGCGCCGTAGTAAATCGCGATTGCCGTGCCGGGGGTCTGGCCGGCGGCGCGGCGGGCAGGGGAAATCAGCCACAGCCGGAGCGCGCACAGCAGGACCAGAATCAGCAGCGCCAGCAGGACCCAGGGCAGGACCGGACGCGGGGGATCGGGATTTACCGGCGGCGTGGGACTTGGCAGGGGCGGCATGGTGGTGTCCGGCTCGGGACTCGGCGAGGGGGTGGGAGGCGTCGAAGAGGCGTCGGAGGGCTCCGGAGACGGCTCCTCGGGCGGCTCAGAGGGCTGCGGCGTGGGCGTCTGGGAGGGGAGGGGAGAGGGCGTGGGCGTGGGACTGGGGGACGGCTCGGGAAGCTCTCCGGGAGGGGGCGTCTCGTCGCTGCGGGGGGAATCCGGAGAGGAGCGGTCCGAGGGGGTGGGGTCAAAGGTGAGCCAGCCAAAGCCGGGAAAATACAGCTCCGTCCATGCGTGGGCGTTGTGCTGGGTCACCTGGGCGATCCCGTTGTCCCCCGGGGTGACCCGGTACCCTTCGATATAGCGGGCGGGAATGCCCAGCGAGCGCGCCATCACCGTCAGGGCGCTGGCAAAGGAGGTGCAGTAGCCCTTCTGCTCGGTAAAGAGAAACCATGAGACAAAGTCCTGGGTGGTGGGCGGAACGCTCTGCTCCAGGGTGTAGGGAAAACGGGTGCGGAGATAGCGGGTCAGGGACATGGCCTGATCAAAGGGAAGGGAGTCCCCGGAGGTGATCTGGCGGGCCAGGCCGCCTACCCGGGAATCCAGGTTTTCCGGCAGAGCAAGGTACCGGGTGCGGATCTCCTCTTCGTACCAGGGATCCTCCAGGGAGACGGCGGAGAGCACGACCTCCCGGATGCCCTCGGTATCGCAGGTCAGGGGCCGGGCCTCAAAGGCATACTGATCCTCTGCCGTCAGGTTCCGCGTCTCAAAGAGCTCACTGGACGTGGAATAGTACAGGGCCATGTTCCGCCCCGCAGGGCGCTGGAACCGCTGGGTCACCCACAGGGTGCTGGTGCCCTCCGCATCGGGGAGAACGGTCACGCTGACCCAGCCGGGCAGTTCCCGGGCCAGCTGTCCCCCCGGCCGGTTCAGATCGAAGACATTGGCGCGAAGGGCCCGGTAGCCCGGATTGATATACAGGTAGCGCCGGCTGGAAACCGTGTCCGCCCAGGCAAAGCCGGTGAACTCATTGCGGACGCCCCCGCGCAGCAGCAGCGGGACCCCGGTCTGCACATGCATGACCGGGACGTTCAGGGCCTCCTCATTGACGGGGCCGCCCAGACGGTTGTTGCCCAGGGGCTGCCATCCGGTCGAGGACAGGGAAAAGGGCAGGCGCATCTCATTGAAGAAGAGATAGTCCGAGATGAAGCGGCGGGTCTGCTCGGCCGCCTCCCTGAGGGCGTCAGGGGTGCTCACGGGGGTCATGCGGGGGGCGAGCAGGGGCAAAAGCAGGAGGATGGGGACGGCCGTGGCAAGCAGGCGCAGGGCGGGGGTCCCGTGGCAGCGGGCGGACAGCAGAAGCGCAGAGGCCAGGGCCAGGGAGGTGGGCAGGTCCTCCGGGTGACCGGTGAAGATCAGCCCCAGACCGCACAGCACGCACAGAAGGCCGGTGGGCGCAAAGGGGATCTCCATGGCGGAGAACCCCGCCGCGGTCCCGCAGGAGATGAGCACGATCAGGGGAAAGAAAAAGCGGGTATGGATCGCCAGGGACAGGGGATGCCGGTAGAGGGCCATGGTCAGGGCGGTCCCGATATCCTGCAGCTGCTCCCGGTAGCTGAAGACAAACAGCCCCGCCGAGGCAAGCAGCAGCAGGGGCAGCAGGCGCCGCAGGAGGGGAATGCAGGAGGACAGGAAGAAGAACAGGGACACCGCCGCGCAGGCGGCGACCTGAAGGCCCAGGGAGACGGGCATGGCGCACATCAGCAGCAGCGTGCGGCACAGCCCGAAGCCCAGACAGAAGTTCATCAGCAGGCTGATGACGGGATGAGGCGGCAGGTGGAACAGGGGTTTCTTCATGGCTCACCCTCCCCGCCGTCCACATCATGTGCGGAGATGTTGCTGGCCACCAGCAGCCGCAGCAGCTGGCGCTGGGTCTGCGAGGGGGTCCGGCTGGTAATCAGCGTGAACTCGATGCGGGCCCCCAGGGGCGCCAGGGCGATCACGGCATCGGCGATGGGCGGCGTCAGCTCACAGGAGAAGATCAGGACGGCGCCGGTGCGGCCCATCCGGGGAGCAATTCCCTCCAGAATGGCCTCAAAGGGCTGGACATCCCGGAAGGGATAGGCGGCAAGGGCATGGCGGATGGCCGCATAGCCCTGGGGCGTGCGTTCGGAGAACTCCTGTCCGCTCTCCCCCAGGGGGAAGCGGGTCATGTGCCCGGCGCTGAGGAGATGGTGGAGGTATCCGCAGCAGCGCTCCGCCAGCTCATCCCGCAGGGACAGGGTGGCGGGGGCGTGCGCGTTGAGCAGCACCAGGGCGTCGGGCTTCTGGGGCGGCTCGTAGGTGCGGACCACCAGGGCCTGGCGGCGGGCGGAGAGCTTCCAGTGGACCCGCTTGAGCTCATCTCCGTTCTGCCAGGGGCGGATGCCGTCCGGGGTGGTGAAATCGGACTGGGAACGGGAGAGGGCCTGACCCTCCCCTTCCTGGGCACTGAAGGACACCTCCCGGGCGGAATGCTCCAGGGGAAGCACCAGGAGCCGGGGCAGGGGCGCGCGGTTGCGCCTGCGCAGGCTGAAAAAGCCAAAGCAGTCCTGAAGCGTAATCTCCGTCACGCCCACGGGGAACAGGCCCATGTGGCGGCAGGGAAGGGTGCAGGAAAACAGGGTATGGCCCCAGGGGCGCGCCCGCAGCTGCATGCGCACCTGGCGCCCGCTGTCCAGGGTCAACTGACAGGACAGGCGGTCCAGGGGCAGCAGGGAGAGCATGAAGAAACGGCACTTCAGGATGCAGGGCGTCAGCCGGGGGACCTCCCGGACGGAGAGCTGCTGGGTGAAGGACAGGGTGAGGGTGCCGACGATGACCGAGGCCAGGGACACGGTGAGCGCCGCCAGCAGCGCGGCGCCGCACAGGGACAGAAGACGGCTTCCGGTGGTCCAGCCAGCCAGAAATCCGGAGAGGCCCATCAGCAGAGCACCCATGGCGCGGGGGGTCATCTGCCCCGTACCGGGATGCGGACGCCGGAGAGCAGCTTGCCCAGCACGGCCTGGCTGCTCAGGGACTGCATGCGGGCTTCGGCGGACAGCACCAGACGGTGGGCCAGAACGCTGGGGGCGAGGTGCTGAACGTCTTCGGGCACCACATAATCCCGGTCATGCATCAGGGCGTTGGCCTTGGCGGCGTGGCACAGGGCGATGGCCGCGCGGGTGCTGGCCCCCAGGGTCAGCAGCTCCGAGCGCCGGGTGGCGTGGCAGATTTCCACGATATAGGCATTGATCTCCGGTGCGCAGTAAATGTCCTTGACCACCTCCTGCAGGGAAAGCACCTCCTCGGCGGTGCACACCGGGCGCACCGACTGTGCGGGGGAGGTGGTTCCGGAGTAGCGGCTGAGGATCTCCGTCTCATCCTTTTTGGAGGGATAGCCGATGGACACCCGCATGAGGAAGCGGTCCATCTGGGCCTCGGGAAGCGGATAGGTGCCCACAAAATCCACCGGGTTCTGGGTGGCCAGAACCATGAAGGGGCGCTGGAGGGGATAGGTGACGCCGTCCACGGTGACCTGGTGCTCCTCCATGACCTCCAGCAGGGCGGACTGGGTCTTGGGGCTGGTGCGGTTGATCTCGTCCGCCAGAACGATCTGGCTCATGATGGCCCCGGGACGGTACTGCATTTCCCCGTTCAGGTTGGGCATGGTAAAGCCGGTGATGTCCGACGGGGTGATGTCGGGGGTAAACTGGATGCGCTTGAAGGAGCAGGACAGGGAACGGGCGAGGGTGGAGGCGAGGGTGGTCTTGCCGACGCCGGGAACATCTTCGATGAGGACGTGGCCCTCACACAAAAGAGCGGTGAGCAGCAGCTCCACCACGTCGTCCTTGCCGACCACGGCCTGGGCGATGTTGCGCTTGAGCAGGGATATAATGGAAGACAACTGTGACATGATACACCTCGGCTGTCGATAATTTGTGATGGTCCAGTGATTATAGCCAATGCGTCTTTCTTTGGCAAGGCGGCTTGAAAAGGGTTGGAGGCTTTGCTACAATTTTTGAAGAAATTGAAGGGGGATGGGGACGTGGAGGACCAGCTGCTGTGGCGACTGATGACCGGAGAGACGGTGTCGGGAATGCAGATGAGCGAGGAAGCGGGGCTGACCCGCGCGGCGATCTGGAAACAGGTGCAGAAGCTGCGGGAGGCAGGCTTTGACATCGAAAGCCGGGGGCGCCAGGGCTACCGGCTGGTTTCCTGCCCGGACAGCCTGCGTGCCCCGGTCATTGCGAAGGGACTGGATACGCAGTGGGCCGGTCGGCGCATCGCATATTATGAGGAAGTGGACTCCACCAACCGCGTTGCCCGCCGCATGGCCGCCGAGGGCGCTCCGGAAGGGACCCTGGTGGTGGCGGATGCCCAGAGCGAGGGGCGCGGCAGGCGGGGACGGAGCTGGATGTCCCGCCGGGGAGAGGGAATCGCCATGTCCCTGGTGCTCAGGCCATGTGTGCATCCTTCCCAGGTGGCGATGCTGTCCCTGCAGACCGCGGTGGCGGTAGCCCTGGGCGTGGAGGAGGCCACGGGCCTTCAGGCGGGGATCAAATGGCCCAATGACGTGGTGGTGGGCGGAAAAAAGATCTGCGGCATGCTGCTGGAGATGACGGGAGATGAGCAGATGGTCCGGGAGGTGATCGCGGGCATTGGAATCAATGTTCACGAACGGGTATTTCCGGAGGAGTTTGCCAAAACCGCGTCCTCGCTGGACCTGCAGACGGGGAGGACCCTCCGCCGCGCGGACGTGGTGCGTGCCGTGCTTCGGGGGGTGGAGCGCGCCCGGGAGCTGGAGCGCAGGGATGAACTGATGCGGGTGTACAGGGAGCATTCCGTGACCCTGGGCTCCCGGGTGCGGGTCATCTCCCCCGGGGAGACCTTTGAAGGGGAGGCACAGGACCTGACGCAGGGCGGAGGTCTGAAGGTCAGGACGGATGACGGCGCGTGCCGGGAAGTCCTGGCGGGGGATGTCTCCGTGCGGGGGATCATGGGATATGTGTGAAAGGGCAGGCGCGCCGGGGAGACGGACATGAAGGGAATCGGGACGGATCTGTGTGACATCAGCCGGATCCAGAAGGCCATGGAGAAAGCGCGGTTTGTGGAGCGGGTGTTCACGCCCGCGGAACGCGCGTTTCTGGAGAGCAGGGGAAAGGGCCGGGCCCAGTCGGCAGCGGCCATGTTTGCCGCCAAGGAGGCGGTGGTCAAGGCGCTGGGAACCGGATTTTCCGGAGGTATCATGCCGGAAATGGTGGAGATTCTCCATGATGATCTGGGAGCGCCGCGGGTCCGCCTTCTGGACAGGGCCGAGCAGCGCATGAAGGCAATGGGGGCGGAGGAGATCGTCCTCTCCCTCAGCCATGAACGGGGGCTGGCCATGGCGGTGGCCGTGATTGATTAGACGGGGAGGTTTCAGCAGTGTACAGAACGATTTCGCCGCAGGACATGCGGGAAATGGAGAAGGCTTTCATGTCCGGGACGGGTTATCCGTCCCTTTTGCTCATGGAGCATGCCGCGCAGGCGGTGGTGGAGGAGATCCGCCGGAGGACATTGCGGGGACCGGTGCTCTTTGTGTGCGGGACTGGCAACAACGGCGGGGACGGGTGTGCCGCGGCACGGCTGTACCGGAGCATGGGCGGGGAGGCCCGGGTCTGGCTGATGGTCAATCCCTCCCAGATGAAAGGGGACGCGGGGATCAACGCCAGGCTGCTGTCCGTGTATGGAATTGAGGAGAGGGTGATCTATGAGGAGATCCCCAGGATTCCTGAGGACGTGGTGCTGATCTGTGACGCCTTCCTGGGAACGGGACTGGACCGGGAGGTGGCCGGCCCCGGAAAGACCCTCATTGACCGGATCAATGAAAGCGGACGCCCTGTGGTGTCCGTGGACATCCCCTCGGGCATAGAAGGAAGCACCGGCCGGGTGATGGGCTGCGCGGTCCGGGCCACGTCCACGGTGACCTTTCACAGGACGAAGCATGGACTGTGCCTCTTCCCCGGAAGGGGATATGCCGGGGAGGTCCGGATTGCGGAGATCGGGATCGTGCCCGACTGGGACGGGGCGCAGGGATATGAAGTGCTGGAAAGGGAGGATGCCCGGGCACTGCTTCCCAAGCGGCCGAGGGAAGGCCACAAGGGAACGTTTGGACATCTCCTGGCGATTGCCGGCAGCGAAGGCATGAGCGGCGCCGCGGTTCTGTGTGCCAGGGCGGCCCTGCGCAGCGGGGCGGGGCTGGTCTCCGTAGCCTGTCCCAGCACGGTGCTGCCGGTGGTTCAGACCCTTGCGCCCTGTGCCATGGCCATTGCGGCAAGCGAGGGGCTGACGCTGGACACCTCGGCCCGGGTCCTGCTGGAGGATGCCGTGCAGGGGAAACGGGCGCTGGTGATTGGGCCGGGCCTTGGACGCAGCGGGGATACCTGGCAGGCCATTCATGAGATCGTGGAGGGCGACAGCCCCAAAGTGGTGGATGCGGATGGACTCAACCTGCTCGCGGAGCACGGCGGAGTGGTGGGAGAAAACAGCGTGCTGACCCCGCATCCCGGTGAAATGGCCCGGCTGCTGGGAACCACGGTCCGGGAAGTTACGGCGGCTCCGGTGGATGCGGCCCTGCAGCTGTCCCAGGAGACCGGGGCATGTGTAGTGCTCAAGGGTGCCACCACCGTCATCGCCCAGGGGGAGGAGGTCACCTTCAACCTGACCGGCTGCGAGGCCATGGGCACAGGCGGGAGCGGGGACGTGCTCAGCGGCGTCATCGGCGGCCTGATGGCCCAGGGGATGACCCCTCTGGATGCAGCCCGGTGCGGGACTTATTTCCACGGACTGGCGGGCATGGAGGCGGCGGAAAAACTGGGCAGCCGGGCAGTGACGGCCATGGATATTGTGGAAAACCTGAGAATCGAATAAGGTCATCGGCGCATGCCGGATATTCAGGATGGCAGGGCTGCCTTCATTTTTGTGAAGCTGCCGGATGTGCCCGGGACAGGGATACCTGACGGATTCCGAAGGAGGGAAAAAACACAAAAACGATATATTTACATAACTTAAAAACGGGCTTGACAGGAAGATGAAACGGATATATACTAGCGTAGCTGGTTTGATACCGGTCGTCTTGGAGAGATGGCTGAGTGGTTTATGGCGCTGGTCTTGAAAACCAGTGATACCGAAAGGTACCGGGGGTTCGAATCCCTCTCTCTCCGCCATTTTCATAATCTGTGGGCCATGCAGAAGTACCCAAGTGGCCGAAGGGGCTCCCCTGCTAAGGGAGTAGGCTGCGGTAAGCGGCGCGTGGGTTCAAATCCCACCTTCTGCGCCAGAAGAAAGTCCTTGAGTTTCAAGGACTTTTTCTTTTTTCGTTTTTGCAAAAGGAAAAATTCTTTCATTTCTGATAAGTTTCC